>NZ_LT964739.1:1742305-2042305 GCF_900240265.1 Galactobacillus timonensis | reverse complement strand
ATCATCTGATTGCCGGCGATATGACGGGTGCCCAGGCTCTGGAATGGGGTCTGGTCGATGCGGTCACCTTCGGCCCGGTCCTTGTCTATGATGGTCATGCCCTTCCGATTACCGGAACCGGCGGCGGCATTAATCCGCGTACCGTCATCGGTCAGCGTGCGGATGGTGCCGTGCTGCTGCTGATCATTGACGGCCGTCAGCCCAACTCGCTGGGCGCAACCTATGCAAACTGCCAGGATCTGATGCTGCAGTATGGAGCTGTGGTAGCGGTGAACCTTGACGGCGGCTCTTCCAGCATCATGGTTTACAATGGCGAAATTATCAACAGTATTGTTTCGATGAACTCAGACAGGAGCGTTCCTACCGCATGGCTGGTGAAGTAAAAGACGAAAAAGAGAAGGAACTGGAAAAACAGATCGCAAAGCGCCGGAAAAAGAACGCCGCCCGCATGGAACAGCTCAAGGCATGGGGCCGTTTCTATTCCCGGCTCCTGCGGGTTTTCATTGTGACCCTGATTCTCTGCGCGGCGGGACTTGGCTATGAGTACTTCTGGCTCGCCCGTTATGAGCGTCAGAGTGTTACTGGCGCCATGAACCGGTATATGAAAAATGTTGCGGACCATAACTGGGATGAGATCTACCGCACCGATTCCACCTATTTCACGGAAGTGAATACGAAGGAAAATCTGATCACCTACCTCATCTATACCTATGGCGACAACCATGCCAACGGCTACACCTACTCGCTTGTCGAAGAGACGGACACGGGCATGCGCTACTACGACGCCTACTATCTTTCCAGCAAGGTTTCGACGCTGGAAACCTACAAGCCCGAAGGCAGTTCCACCTGGAAGGTACGGACCGTGGTCAGCGGCGGTTCCTATACGTTCGATGTGCTGAATGATGCGGCATTCCGGATCAATGATGTGCCGATTTCGTCTTCTTCCTTTGCCAGTGAAGGAGACCATATTCCACTTGCCTTTGAAAGTCTTTCGATTGACGATACCTTCCCCACCGTGACACGGTATACCGTAGAAAACCTGGTACGTGCTCCCGAACCGGTACCGGAAGACAGTGAAAACAACATGGCGGTGCGGGATTATTCCGGCAACCACTATTACATCGGTCCAAAGCCGACGGCCGAACAGTATTCGGAATTTGCGCAGAACATTGAGGATACGGCCATGGCCTATTCCCGCTATATCACCAAGGACGGTACGTTCTATGACCTGCGCCGGCATCTGTATCCCAATACCGAGTTCTACTATGCGATCCGCTCTCTGGATAACCAGTACTTCTCTTCGCATGACTCCATAGACTTCCAGGACATTGCCATTTCCGATGTCATGCCCCTGGGGGATGATGCCTTTGTCGGAACCATTTCCTACAATGTCGTTGTCACGGCGGGTACCAACGTAAAGACCTATGCAAGTACCTATCAGATCTTCTTTGTCCGGGACGGTGATTCCTGGCTGGCAACCAATCTCATCACCATTACCGATGACACTTCCACGATAACGGAAGGCGAAAATACAATTTCCTGATTCCAAAAAAGAACTCCTTCAGCGGAGTTCGTTTTATTTTGGGTGATTTCGTGTGAATTATTACTGCGTGTCAGTGTCATCCTGAGCTTCCAGAAGGCCATACCCCCACAGCTTCCCATCGTTGCGGTATACCGGCTGACAGCTGCGGCCATCGTCTTCTTCAAGAAGCGCCTGGCAGGCTTCGCTGCCCTGACTGCCGTAAAACAGCTGTGAATACCGGGAAACTGTATCATCAAGCACAACGTCACAGGCCTGGGAAGGATCACTTGCCCCGGGACAGCCGCTTTCTGCGGAAGCAGTCGGCTCTGCAGATGCCTTGGATTCGCCTTCTTCCAGTGCAGGCAGAACGTGGATCGTAATCGGAACGGATGTTTTATTCCCGGAAAAATCGGTGCAGGTGATGCTTGGATAATAGTCTCCTGCCGTATTGTAATCAACGTACCCTTCCAGGTGCGTATTCAGCAGTCCATCGTAATCGTCATAGCCGGAAATATTTGTAAAGTTGATCGGCGTTCCGACCGTCGTTGTAAATTCATACTGCGTCATGTTGATATAGGGACCGTTCTGATCCGTCTTTTCCGTCGGCGAAGACTGGCATGCGGCAAGCACACCCAGCCCCGCAGCAAGGACGGCGGCAATCAATTTCTTTGCATTCATCCTGTTCATTATAGCTGTGAGAAGTGTAAAATCACTAAAGAAAGAGGAGGCTTTCAGAGTCAAATATGTCATTTATTGATGGAATCAAGGCAAAGGCCCGCGCCAATAAGAAGACCATTGTACTTCCGGAGGCGGAGGATGAGCGTGTCATCCGTGCTGCTGCGGAAGCAGTGAAGGAGGATCTCGCCAATATCATCGTTCTCGGCGATCCGGCTGTTGCCAATGCGGATGCCGCAAAATACGGTGTTTCACTGGAAGGTGTGACAGTAATCAATCCGGAAACCAGCGACAAGCTCGATGCCTATGCTACGCTTCTTGCAAAGATCCGCGAAAAGAAAGGCATGACCTATGATCTTGCCAAGCAGACGCTTCTGACGGACAAGACGATGTTCGCTGTCGTCATGGTTAAGAACGGTGATGCGGATGGTGTCGTTTCGGGTGCCTGCCACTCGACGGCAAATACGCTTCGCCCTGCTCTGCAGGTTCTGCGTACCGCTCCGGGCAAGAAGCTCGCTTCGGGATTCTTCGTCATGGATGTTCCCAACTGCAAGTATGGAGAAAATGGAACGTTTGTCTTTGCGGACTGCGCTCTGAATCAGGATCCGGATCCGGAACAGCTCGCTGCGATTGCGGCTGACTCCGCTGAATCCTTTGAGGCATTTGTCGGTGCCAAGGCACATGTTGCCTTCCTGTCCCATTCGACCAAGGGATCCGCAAAGCATGCCCTGGTTGACAAGGTTGTCAACGCTGTCAACATTGCCAAGACCGAATATCCGAATGTTGACTGCGATGGTGAACTGCAGCTCGATGCAGCTCTCGATCCGGAAGTCGGACAGCGCAAGGCTCCGGGTTCCACGGTTGCCGGCCATGCCAATGTTCTGATTTTCCCGAACATCGATGCCGGAAATATCGGCTACAAGCTGGTTCAGCGCCTTGGCGGTGCAGAAGCTTACGGCCCGATGCTGCAGGGACTTGCAGCTCCGGTCAATGACCTCTCCCGCGGCTGCTACTGGCAGGATATTGTTGGTGTCATCGCTCTGACGGCTGTTCAGGCGCAGATGGCTCATAAGTAATCCGTTCGTCGAAAAGATCAGGAAAAAAAACGGATGGGATGGATCAGATCATGATCCGCTCATCCGGTTTTTTTTCAGGGGTTGCTTCAGGCGCCGAACGCATTCATCACCCGTTCCAGTTCCTTCCACGTGACTGGCGTCGCGCTGGCATGGGCAGGATGTTCAAAGGGGACCATGACTTCCGCTTCGGTTGTACGGAAGTGACCGTGCAGAAGATCTTCGCTCTCAAAGATACGGAATCTTCCGCGGGTATAGTCATCGGCGGCGATATAGTACATGCCCGTACCGAAATCCTTCAGTACCAGCGGTCCTTCCAGAGGATGCCAGGAGATCAGCGGTTTTTCCTCTGTCTGCGTCAGGGCGTTCCAATCGCTTCCCTCCGAACGGTACAGCCAGGCATATTTGCGGGCCGGACTTCGCTCATCCTTCCAGATCATGACCCAGCTGCCATCGTCTTTCTGCAGCGTACCGTCAATGATCGGATAGCCGGTCTCAAACAGGACGGAAGGCAGCGATACAGTTTTAAAATTTTTCGTCGTATTGTAATAGATCGCCCCGTCTTCGATCGACGACCAGTAGATTACATAGCGATCGATCCGGCGGTCATAGAACGCCTCGGGGGCCCAGGCCTGTGTCTGGCTCATCGACATCTGATCAGAGGAACGGTTGACCTTCAGAAGACGTTCACCGGTAAACTGTGTACCGTCCTTCAGCTCAAAGGCATAGATTTCGGGATTGTTGAACCCCTGCGTCGCCAGCAGCTCCAGACTGCCGTCCCTTCTTCGTACAAACGAAGGATCCCTCAGACGCTGCGTTCCCTTGGAAGGCTTCAGTACCGGCTGATCATTGTTCAGCTTAAACCAGTAGGTGCCATTGTAGGTATAGCCGAGTTTCAATTGTTCCATCGTCTCCCCGCTGGCTTCAAAATACGGAATCAGATAGCCGACATACGGATCCAGCAATAACAGGTGATCCAGCGTATAGGAAGTGCCGTTGACAGTGGCGTCCAATACGACCGGTTCGTATTCCTTCGCCTCTTCCGTCTTGTACAGACAGTTGTCACGGATCTCGGCCGCCCCGGAGCGAACGCTCCAGATAATCGCATCGCCATCCGCCGTCTGATCAAGAAGAGAGCTGCCATCCTCAAGAAACGCATCGATCCTGTTCTGCAGCCATGCTTCCGTCACATCCTCATATACCGGCGGAACAGCTGCAGAGGCGGAAGAGGAGCAGCCCGACGAAAACAGACACGAGGCAGCGATGGCAAATACCAGCAGAACCTTAGGCATAGGATTCTCCCCTCCAATAATAAGCCGTCGAGGTAATCAGATGACAGCCGTTGTCACGGTCCAGACAGTAAAAGGTATCTGCATCCCCTTTCCAGCCGCTCACCAGCCTCAGATACCTTGTGCCGTCCTGATCCACGCGCCAGCCGGTGCACAGTGTCCAATGGCCGACATTGGGACTGTACATCAGCTGAACGGATACAATTCTTCCTTTGCTGATCGCCTGTTGAATCCCCCGGAAGCCAAACACAGGATAAAACTGAAGAGGAATCCGGTGCATCAGGGCATAGGCTGCCATCTGTCCTGAAATACTCAAAAGAGGTCCATCGCCCACATAGCGGTGGACATCCTTGAAGAATGCAATCCGGTCGCCATCTTTCGGAAAACGATGATGGATCGAGCAGAGATACAGAAAAACATTGGCAGCTGCAGCTGCGCCGCAATGGTTCCTGGCAAGCGCGTTTGTTTCCTGGGTCGTAAACCATGGAAGATCAAGATGCGCAAGACGCTGCTCGCTATAGGAAACATCCGGAAGCCGGTCGGGACGCAGAAAGCCGTAATCCTCAGCCATGATTGTTCCCGGACTTCAGCATATGATCCGCCACAATCAGGCCGTTGGCGGCCGCCTGGGAAAGGGAACGCGTAAATCCCGCTCCGTCACCAAGAGCGTAAATGTGCTGCGTACCGTCAAGTTCAAAGTCATGGCAGGCCGGCCGCGCACTGTAATATTTGCACTCGACGCCGTACAGCAGCGTATCGTAGTTGGCTGTTCCCGGCGCTACCGCATTCAGCGCATGAAGCGTTTCAATGATGTTATCCAGCTGACGCTTCGGCATGCACAGACTCAGATCGCCCGGAACCGCCGCAAGTGTCGGCCGCACACTGGACTGGGCAAGACGCGATGTCGTTGTCCGCTGACCGCTTTCCAGATCTCCCAGCCTCTGCACTAGCACATAGCCGCCGGAAATCTTGTTGGCAAGGGAAGCGACGTAGCGCGCATATTCCACCGGCTGATCAAAGGGTTCCGTAAAGAAGGTGCTCGAAAGCAGAGCGAAGTTGCTGTTGCTGGACTGGCGGGCCGCATCCTTGTAGGAATGGCCGTTGACCGTCAGAACGCCGTCGGAGTTTTCCGTAACAACATAGCCGCGCTCATTGAAGCAGAACATACGGACCTTGTCGCCGTAATGTCCCGCCTTGTAGTAGATCTTCGGTTCATAGATCTTCCTGGAGAACGGTTCCCAGATCTCATACGGCAGCTCAACGCGCACACCGATGTCGACCTGGTTGTTGGTCATGGCAATGTGATTGCGCCGGCACCACTCCTCAAACATCCGGTTGCCGATGCGGCCGACCGCAAAAATAATCGAATCACCGGAAACCGTATGTTCCCTGCCCTGCTGTACATAGGAAACCGTATGATGTTCCTTGTCCACATCCGTCACGTCGGCAAGTGTCTCGATGGTAATTTTTTCTTCAAGAGTCCTGATCATCCGCAGCATCGTTCCGTAGTTGGCATCGGTGCCAAGATGCTTGACCTGCGCCTGCTGCATGTGCAGGTCATACTTGAGACACTCCGCCTTCAGCTGCGAATCCGGCATGTAGCGTTCATTGTCAGCGCCGCACTTCTGCAGAATCTGATCCGCCTGCTCAATGTAGCTGACGACAGTTTCAGCTGGCATATAGTCCGGCAGCCAGCCTCCGTATTCCGCCGTAATGTTGTATTTTCCATCGGAAAAAGCGCCGGCACCGGCCATGCCTTCCATGATGGCGCATGGTTTGCACTTAAGGCAGCGCTCCGACTTTCCGGCCACGATCGGGCAGCTGCGGTCTTCGAGCTTTCTGCCCTTTTCAAGAATCAGGATCTTCAGATCCGGCTTCTCTTCTGCCAGTCTCCAGGCGCACATCAGGCCGCCGATTCCGCCGCCGATGATGATGACATCATATTCCATAGATATTTACTCCTTCTGTCCCTGCCTGTCCGTTTTCTTCTGCCGCCGGCGGGCGAGAACGTTGCGTCCACGCTCAATCAGATGGCGGAAGCCGGGGAAAAACATTGCATACAGAGCTGCTGTCACAATCAGAACAATGATACCGAGGATGACGATATTGATGATTAACGGAAGCACACCGGTAATCGCATGCGGTGCAAAGAACTTCCGCCACAGCCACCAGGAGCCAAGCCCGATCCCAAGCGCCATGGCCAGCCGGCCCAGTACGAGCAGAACATACCTGCGCACAGGCAGATGGAACACCTTGTCATAGACAAGCTTCGGGTTATAGCCGAAGTCAACGGTCCAGTAGGCAATCGCCGTACCAAGAACCGCGCCGGCAATGCCGAACTTTCCAACCAGCAGAATGCTCAGAACGATCTTCACTGCCGCCAGCAGATACCCGTTGTTGCGGGCATTGACATAGAGACCGTTGGCATCGCGGACAATGATGATCGGCTGCCGCAGCGTCGTATAGAAGATGTTGAGAGCCAGCCAGAAACAGACACCGACATCAACGGCATACAGCGGATCATGCTGCATCCAGATGGGAATGAACTCCGGCAGCACCGTAAAGATGCACACCGCGACGACCGTCGCAAGATAGGACGCAAAGTTAAAAAATTCAAGGAAGATCGGATAGGATTCCCGCTTCGGGTCATTGAACAGGTTGCCGAAGCTGTTCATCGGCGACTGGACCATGGACTGCGAAATTTTTCCGATATTTTCCGAAAGATAGGAATAGTTGCCATAGACGGAGCTCATCGCATAACCAAGCTCCCCCGAAATGATGATGCTGTCGGTCTGGGTCAGGGCCAGTTCCGAAAGGCGCTGCACCATGGCATAGGGAGCCTTGTCGCGGAAGGAATGATCCTTCGTATCGGCGGGCTTTTCCTTGAGCCATGGATATTCGCGGAAGCCGATGATTCTTGCTCCGGTATTGGACACCAGAATGTTGCCCGCTTCGACCAGCAGAATCGCAAAGAAGCTGGCACCGAAATGAATGAGCAGAACCATCAGCACCATTCTGAGAATGGCAACGGTCTGAATCAGAATGTTGATCTTGTACTCCTTCTGATCGGCCATGATGACAAAATTCGGTCCCATGAGGAAGTAGCTGATGCCGTACGGAAGGGCCAGCAGAAGAACGGTCGCTACCGTCCCGCCGTAAGAAAGCGGAGACTCGGAAAAATACGGGAACAGCAGAGCGACGACCAGAGAGGCGGTGATGACAATGATGCCTGTGATGCGGAAGACACGTACGGCGCCGCAATAGATGCGCTTTACCCCTTCCCGGTCATTTTCCGCCAGCGGCTTATAGAGAAGCTGCCGGAAGGCAAGCGAATACGCCAGTTCACAGATATTGAGGAAATTGATGACCTGGGCTACGGTCAGCTGCAGGCCGTTCACCTCGGAGCCGTAGGCATTGATAAAAAGGCGAACCTTAATAAAGCCGATGATCGGCAGAATAATGGCCGCAATCGTACTGACGATGAAGTTGTAGAAACTGTAGCGGGTTCTCGACGTAGGGTTTCTCCTTTTCAGCCGCGGATTCTTCGATTGAAGAGTGCTGCCGTTTTTTCATTATAGCAGGCAAGGAACATACGGTTTTTCCAGCCTAGATTCCGGATATAGCAGTTGTGCTTCCAGTCCGGAAACTCCTTCTTCATCACGTCCCCTGCCTTCGCTGCACATTCTTCGCTCCAGTCGCTGCGGATAAAGCGGAACATGCCGTAAAGACACAGATGCTCAATATGAAGATACTCCAGTTCTTCATGATACGTGTCAGAAAGGCCGGCGTCCCTGAATTCCTTCCGCACCAGCTCCAGTACGCCAAAGATGTCCTTGACGCGCTTATCATGAACCGATCCCATAATCGAATCATCATGCTGGCGATAGTGGATGCCGCATTCGGGAAGATAGGCAATCCGCTCCGCCTTTGCAAAGAGAAGCGTCGTTACCGGAATGTCCTCATACCAGGTATGCAGCGGATAGCGGTAACCATTGTCCGCCGTAAAAAGCTCCGCCCGGTACAGTTTGTTCCAGGCAAACATCGGTGAAAGAAGTGCCTTCTTCTGAACCGTATCTGCCTGCCACTGACTCAAGCCCTTCATGACAAAGCGTTTGGAAGGATCCTCAAACCAGTACTCCAGATCACAGACGCATACATCCGCCCCTTCGTTTTCAATCGTTTGATACAGACGTTCGTAAAGGTCCGGCTCAATCCAGTCGTCGCTGTCAAGAAAGGCAAGATAGGTGCCCTTTACATACGGCAGGCCAAAATTGCGGGCATCCGAAAGGCCGCCGTTCTGTTTTTCAACCAGCTGAAAGAGATCGGGGAAACGATCCACATAACTCCCGGCAAGAGCCGCTGTCTCATCCGTACTGCCGTCATTGACCAGAATCACCTGCATATGATCGCGGAAAGTTGCGGAGGCTAATGAATCCAGACACGTTGAAAGATATCTGGAGGCGTTATACATCGGCACAATGACAGAGACGAGAATGTTTGCATTCATAACGAAAAAAATTATAGCACAGCACCCGGTTTTCAAACCGGACGCTGTGCCATTGGTACGAATGGATCGATTAATTGAAGAAAGAATCAAACATCGCCTTTTCATCGGCGACAATGCCATCATCAAGATCCTGATAGGCATCCGTCTGCGAAGGTGAGGTGCCGGTCGTCAATGCCGTTACCGTTCCGTTTTCAATCTTCATAAACGTAGGCGCATAGATGCGTTTCTCACCGGTATCTACCGTATTGCCATCATCATCTTCCAGGGTGTATTCATCCAGGAAGGCATCCGCAGCTTTCAGCAGTACCGTATAGGCTCCTGTTCCAAAGCCTGTCTGTACCGCTTTGCCATCCTGCAGTTCATAGCGGTCACGGAGCACTTCGTTATGGTCCGCATCCCAGATCTGCACATAGTAGATGGTATCGACACCGTGTTCAGCTGCCGAAGTCAAAGCCTGCTCAATGACACTGCGGCACCATGGACACTGTTCATCTCCAATGTAGAGATAGAACGTGTCGCCGTTTTGAATCTTGGAAGCTGCTTCATCACCCGTAATCTCGACGATGGGATTTTCCTCGGGAATGGATACGGTCCGATACGTATTGCCGGAGGATGTTTCCGTTCCGTTGAGGGATTCATATTCTTCCTTGAAGGATGTGGAGGCAGCGGCTGCACTGCCACTCTCCTCTCCTTCCGGCGCCGCCGTATCATCCGCACATTCTTCGAAAATATCACAGCCCTGTGTACCGGTGGTGGCGGATGATGGTGAGGCGGTGGCGGCCGTAGCTGCAGTGCTGCTGCCGCAGCCGGCCAATAGAATCAGTGCCAGCACTGCGGATTTAATTGTCTGATTTGTGTTTTTCATCGTACTCCTTCATCATTTTCTTCTTCAGTCTCTCAAAGGCATAGGCGCTGAGGCGGCTGTTCATCAGTTCAAGATCCCGGATCTTTTCCAGCGGGCGGACTTTGGCATACTGCTGGTAAAGAGGACGGATGATCGAGCCATAGGCGCTGAGCTTGGTACTGTAGGTTCCAAGGTAGTCCATGGCAATTTCAAAGTCTTCCCGACTGCAGTTGAGCCGAGGCATCTGCTGCAGCATGTAACGGAAACTTTCATACATGCGGTAATAGAACATGTCCGGAACATTTTCGATATGTTCCGCCTGCGAAAGAATCGACTTGAAGACGAGAATTTCGCCGTTCATCGCCGGAGCGCTGACATCGCCCATCGAGTTGCCCTTGCGGTTGATCAGATACTTGGCCAGAGGCTGATCGGTATAGATCAGCTTCTTCGCATTCAGCATCGATAAATAAAACAGCATGTTATCGGTATAACCGACATGTTCCGGGAACGTGATGCCGCGCGCGATTTCGGTCCTGTACAGCTTGGCGTGCGGACTTGGATTGATGAACCACAGTCCGTCAGAATCAGGATCATGGACGTCATAGACCGTATCCTTCTTCAGCGTCGTAAAATCCTTGTTGTAGGACGCATCGTATTCGCGGATATCACTGTCTTCATAGATCAGAGTTTTGGCGCCGACGGTGATATCGGCTCCGGACATTTTTGCCATGGAAAGCAGCGTCTGCACGGCTTCCGGCTCCAGCGTATCATCTGGATCGCACACCAGAAAATACGGTGTCTTCGTCTCGCGGATCGCAATCTGCAGTACGGAACCATAGCCGCCGTTCTTTTTCTTGATGCCCTTGAACCTGTCCGGATAGGTTTTGACATACTGGGCAATGATGGCGTCACAGCCATCGGGCGAACCATCGTTGACCGCCAGCACGACATAGTCATCCGACGTCTGTTTCAGAAGCGAATCGAAACATTTTTTCAGATACCGCTCAACGTTGTAAATCGGCACAATAACAGTTACCTGGGGCATAGATTTATTCTCCCTTCCACTTCCATTTCAGATACAGTCTGAGCCGCGGCTCACTGGTATAGATCCAGTCTCCCTTCTGACGCGCAATCTTATATCTGCACTTGGGGAATTCGGGCCAGTGGCTGCGGATGAACCAGAAACACACCTGCACAAACTTCAGCGCCAGCGCATGATCACCGGCGTTTCTTGTTTTCTTAAGACATTCCAGAATGTTGACGCAGCCGAGAAACTTCAGCTCCTCGTAATATTTCTCATAGATGCCGAGCTGCTGATAATCATCAAGATTGATCTTCACCATGTCCAGCACATGGAAGGCACGAATATCAAACGTCCCCGTAATATTGCCGGGACGATCCTGACGATAATCATAGAGAACCTGATTGACGAAGGCAACCTTGTTCGCCCTTGCCAGCAGACGGTAGGTCGTCCCCAGGTCTTCATAGAAATAGCCCCAGGGATATTCGATCCCGTAATCACGGAACAGCGACAGCCTGTACATCTTATTCCAGGCCGCATTGGCGATGCTTGTAAGAAGCTCAGGATGATCGCTCAATTGATAGGTTTCCTTTTCGGAAAAGACATTGCGGATCTCTTCCTTCGTCCCGGTTGACATGTAGTACTGGGCATAGTCAAAGATGACCATGTCCGCACCCGTTTCCCTGAGCTTTCTGACACATTCCTCAAGAAGATCCGGCTCCACGAAATCATCGGAATCAATGAACTGAATATAGGTGCCCCGGGCAATCTTCATGCCCGCATTGCGCGCATCCGAAAGGCCCCCGTTGGTCTTGTGGATGACACGTACCCGCGGATCCTTTTCAGCATAGCCATCGAGCATCGCTGGACAGCCGTCCGGACTGCCATCATCGACGAAGATCACCTCGAAATCCCTGAATGTCTGCGCAAAGATCGACTGTGCACATTGATCCAGATAGGCTTCGGCCTTATAGACCGGAACAACGATCGATACTTCAGGCATGACGACGATCCCTGACCTTTCCCAGTACGGCCATCAGCACCGGTTCCCTGAAGATTAACAGCCACGCCAGATACACCACCATGCCCACAAGTACCTGCAGCAGCGTCATCGTCGCCGATACTTCCAGGACATAGTTCAGTCGGTTGACAATCACATACATCAGCAGCGATCCGCTGATATAGAGGGCATAGGACTTCTGACGGAAATTGAGATGACTCTTCCTGTAGACAAGAACCAGCTGAACACAGGTAACCGTCGCCTCCGCAATGATACTGCCGACAATGGCACCGGTCGCCCCGTGGCGCGGAATCATGATCATGTTGCAGATGAAGTTGATCACCGATCCAGAAACGATTGAGGTCGTATACTGATTGAACATGCCCGTCGGAACCATGTACTGAATTCCGGTCACATTCGACATCGATATCAGAATGATGATCGGACAGCCCAGCCGCACCAGGTTTGCAATAATCGGATACTCCGGCGTATACCAGGCGATGAAATTGGTCGCAATCGCCATCATGCCGAAGCACATCGGCCACGACAGCATATTGACGAACTTCATCGTCGAATTGATCAGATGCTCCGCCTTCGCTTCGCCATCGCTGTCATTGTAGAAGACGTTGGTAACCCGCGGCATCGTCACGGTACCGATCGCCGTAATCAGAGACAGAAACATCTTGATAATGTTCATGCTCGTCTTGTAGAGCGTCACATGCTCTTCCGAATACAATGCTCCGACCATCGTCGTATCCAGCATTGTATAGACCGAGATCGCAATCGTCGGAATAAACAGCTGAAATGTCGCCTTGAAATGATGCCGGTACGCATTCTTCAGGGATATCTTTTCAAAGCCCACATACTGACGCAGTTGCAGAAAAAGAACCGCCTGCCCGAAGAGCTCCGATCCCACATTGATCAGAATATAGATCCAGAGATCCGACGGCGACTTAACCATCAGGAAAATCAGCGCAACGCCGAGGCATTTCACCAGAATATTGCGGATACTCGCCTTCTTGAAGTCTTCAACCCCGAAGAAAAACCACGAAATATCCAGCGCACTGGCGATCATCGTCAAACCCGTCAGCTGATAATAAAACACGTTCTCATGAACAAACAGTGCAATCCAGACATAGAACAGCGCCATCGCAATCAGGACGTTGCATACCTGCATTGCAAAGATTTCCCAGAACGCTGTCTGCAGCGAACCCTTGTCGTTGCGCACCTTGGCAATCTCACGGTTCCCGTAGGTATTAATGCCAAGTACACCGAACAGAATGAACCAGTTCATGATCGAACCGGCATAGTCATAGATGCCCAGCGTCCTGGTCCCGATATGGGAAAGTGTATAAGGTACCAGGATGAACGGAAGAATAATCCGGATCAGCTGATACAGCGCGTTGTAAATGTAGTTTCTAAGTATTTTACGATCCATATATGACTGTCAGAAGATTCCATGCATTATAGCAGAAAAGACACAGGCGCCATCCGCCATTGGCCGATGGCGAAGGAACGGTCAGCGAATACCGAGTTCACGGCGGATCCGCTCATCTTCCATTCGCATCCCCTTCTCCATTGATATGGAAGAATGGATGCCTGTAATCCCCTCCAGCTTCGAAACATCCAGCACAATGTCCTGCACCATCGGTACCTGCGACAGCATATGCTCAATCCGCAGCGTCTTCTCCGTGATCTTCTCGCAAAGATCAATGACCGTCTGCAGACTTGTGCCTTTTCCCGAACCAACGTTGAGGGTCGTATTGGACACATCCATCTCCAGCAGCTTTTTCAGCTGTGCCGCAAAATCCGAAATGTAGATATAATCCCGAATACTGTCCGGATTCACCATCAGCTGAAACGACTCATCCAGATATGCCTTGCGAAGAACAATCGGAATCACGCCCTGCCGCTTGTTGGGCAGCTGATAGCCCCCGTACGGATTGGAAAGACGCAGAATCAGATAGTCCAGCCCGCTCGCCTTTAGTTCCTCTTCGATTCTTACCTTACTGCGGGCGTAAAGCGTCTGCGGCTCCAGAGGATCACTCTCCCGACGGGGACGTGCATGGCTGCCATACACAGTTCCACCCGAGGAAAAGAAGACAAAGCGCCTGCAGCCCCCCTGCTTCAATACCGAAAACAATGCACGGTATTTTTCCGCCAGAACATCGAGGGCCTCTGCCTCGTTTTCCGAACGGTCGCTGTTTGCCACCAGGGCAACTGTATCAATGACCAGAGCATCACGAACATCCATGTCTTTCATCGCATCCGGATCAAAGACATTGATCAGACGGAACGAATCAATCCGCGAAACATAGGGCGAATCGATCCCCCACATCTCCGTATCAAACGAATCCTTCAGCAGCTGATACAGATTGGAGCCAAGATACCCGCAGCCAAGAAATACAGCCCGCATCAGTCATTGCCCCCGGATCCCTTGAACGTTGTTCTTACCCGGCCCGAAGCGATCGTACGCAGATGCGTACCGTACGGAGACTTGCCATAGCTCTCAGCCGCCTTGAGCAGCTGATCCTCATCAATCCACCCGTTGTAGTAGGCAATCTCCTCCGGAACCGAAATGCGGATTGACTGCACCTGCTCAACCATGCGCACATAATCACTCGCCTGCGCCAGGGACTCGATCGTTCCTGTATCCAGCCACGCAAACCCGCGGCCGAACAATGTAATGTCCAGTTGATTTTCCGCAAGGTAAATCTTGTTGAGATCCGTGATCTCATATTCACCGCGGGCCGAAGGCTTCAACTGTTTCGCATACTCCACAACCCGGTTGTCATAGAAGTAAAGACCGACAACCGCATAGTTCGATTTTGGATGCGCGGGCTTCTCCTCCAGGGAGATGACATGTCCATGATCATCAAACTCCGCAACCCCGAAGCGCTCCGGATCATTGACATACTGACCGAAGATCTGCGCCCGTCCCGTTTCTTCCGTATGACGTACCGCATCCCTGAGCATCGTAGAAAATTTATTGCCGTAGAAGATATTGTCCCCGAGAATCAGACATACCGGATCCTTGCCGATAAACTTCTCACCCAGCACAAACGCCTGGGCCAGACCGTTGGGTCTCTCCTGCACCTGATAGGAGAAGTGAACCCCGAACTGACTGCCATCGCCCAGCAGACGCTCAAAATTAGGAAGATCATGCGGTGTCGAAATAATCAGTATTTCCCGGATTCCCGCCAGCATCAGCGTGCTCAGCGGATAATAGATCATCGGCTTATCGTAAACCGGAAGAAGCTGTTTGCTGGTAACACGGGTCAGCGGATACAGCCGCGTACCGCTGCCGCCGGCAAGAATAATTCCCTTCATATTCATTTCTCCTGAACAACCGTTTCTATTCTATCATCACTTCTTTCAAAAAAAATTTCGGGAACCTTTGCCTTTGCTGACTAGGAAACAGTGAAAGGAGAACGAATGGAAGAACTGCTGCACCGGCTGCTCACGATTGCCCTGCGCAACAAGGCAACCGACATCCATCTGAGCCTTGAGAATGATGAGCGGCTGCTTGTCGAAATGCGGGTCGACGGAAAGCTGAGAAAACTGCGGAGCCAGGACTACGACGCCTCCTTTTTCCGCTACCTCATGTTCCGCTCCAATCTCGATCTTTCCCTGGCCCGAAAGCCGCAGACCGGCTCCTTTGAAACAGAGATCAACGGCGAATCACTGGCCCTGCGCTTTGCGATCGTTACCGGCTGGCACATGACATGCGGCGTCCTGCGGATCCTGAATCAGACCGGAAAGCTCAGGATCAGTGATCTCAGCTGCCAGACAGAAACGATCGACTGGCTCTCTTCCATTACTCATGCCCGCAGCGGCCTCTTTGTCTTCAGCGGACCGACCGGATCCGGAAAAACGACCACGGTCTATACCCTGCTCAATCAGGTCAGGGGAAAGAAAATCTATACCCTCGAAGATCCGGTCGAAGTCTACAGCGACCGCTACGTACAGATGGCCGTCAACGAAAAGGCCGGCTTCACCTTCGCTAGCGGCATAAGGCAACTGCTGCGGCATGATCCGGACATCATCATGATTGGCGAAATCCGTGACGAAGAAGCGGCCGCCATGGCAGTTCGCTGCGCATTGACCGGACATCTTGTCATCACGACGCTGCACTCCTTCAGCTGTACCGGAGCCATTCAGCGGTTAAAGGATCTTGGTGTTTCCAATGAACAGATGGAAGATGTACTCTTCGGCATCAGCTGCCAGCGCCTGTATACCAATCCCGCCTCACACCGGCGCTTCAGCATCTATGAACACATGAACCGAAAGGAGGTGAAGCACTATTTCGAATACGGGAAACCATCTTCTGCATTTATCTCTCTTGAATCGGCCATCACATCTGCCATGGAAGCCGGACTTCTTACCCGAAAGCAGGCAGAGGAAGACCTTCTCGGACTTTGATCTTACGAGCATCGCCATCCTTCTGGAGGCAGGGTTTACCATCGAGGAAACGCTGCCGATGATTGAGTCAAAGAAGAACAAAGCTCTCATCCAGCAGCTTCTGTCCTGTTTTGACGCCGGCGAAAAGGCGGCCGACTGCTTCCCCGCCTTCTGTCCGGTTTCCTGGCGCAGCTATCTGGAAGGCTTTCTTGCCAGTACCGACTTTGCCCAGGCCTTCTTTCTGACGCGGCACCTGCAGGAAACCCGCGACGAACTGCAGAAAAAGTGCCACCAGCAGCTGTTCTATCCCTGCCTTCTGCTTGTTCTTTCATTGCTTGGGACCATTCTGTTCAGCCGCTTCGTCTTCCCGGCAATGATCCGGATGGCAGAAGGCTTTGACACCGATACCGCAGGATTGAAGATTCTGCAGAACTTACTTCAGGTATTTTCCATCGGCCTGATCGCCCTGATCCTGGCCGGCAGTCTCCTGCTCCTCTACGCCCTGGCTCCTTCCAGGATCGTATCCACCTATCAGCTGCTGGAAAAGATCCTCCCTGGCAACCTTTGGACCGCCTATACAAGCATCGACTTCGGCCGCTTTCTGCTGGAGACCATCCGTACCGGCATGCCTACGGCGCGCTCTTTGACAATGCTCGAACATCTTTCGACCAGCCCGCTGGTTGCCGCCCTGGCCAATACCGTGCATCAGGCGCTGAATCAGGGCTGCCGGTTCAACGACGCCATCGCCCAGAAGGGCCTCGATCCGCTGCTGCCAAGGTTTCTGAAGCTTGCCATCTATGCCAGTTCCCCGATCGTCATGCTGGAACAGTATCAGACCATGGCGCTGGCACGCTATGAAGCGCGCATCCATCGGCTGACCCGGATCATTCAGGCCATTGCCTATGCAGGCATCGGCATCCTCATTGTGATCATCTATAGGATCCTGCTGATGCCGATCAGTATTCTGGGTTCCCTCTAGCAAAACAAACTGAAACGGAAACAGAAAAAGAAAAGGAGAAATCATTATGGAAAAAGCAGGCAGAAGCACCAAGAACGAACGCGGATTTACGCTGCTGGAAATGCTCATTGTAGTCACGATCCTCGCCATCCTCTTTCTGCTTACGGTCCCAAACATCCAGAAGACGCTGGGGATCGTAGACAAAAAGGGATGTGACGCCCTGCTCAAGACCGTTGACGCCGCAATCATTCAGTATCGCCTCGACACGAATCAGTCACCTTCCGACCTGAGCGCTCTGGTTGCGGCAGGTCTTCTGCGTGAAGAACAGACGCAGTGTGACGACGGACGCTCGATCGGCATTCAGAACGGACAGGCGTATGCGTACTGAAGAGGGATTTACGCTTCTGGAGATGATCATTGCCATTGCCGTCTGTTCCCTTCTGATATCTCTCAGCCTCCCACTGATTCAGATGACAAAGGAAGAATTCCACCGCTTCCCCGAGCACTTTCTGTATCTGCAGAGCGAAGCAATGCGCACTGGGGAAGTACAGCAGCTCGAAAACGGCCAGTACTTCAACAGCCGCGGAAACATCAACCAGGCAAAGACACTGTGGTTTGATACCCAGCGCATCATCGTAGAGCTCGGCTTCGGACGCCTCGTGTTCCCCGATGAATAGCCGCGGCTTTCTATTGGCGGACGCTTTAACCATGGTCGCTGCCTGTACGGCGTCTGCGATCATCATCCTCGGGCTTTCAACGGCCGCCTTCAATGACAAACGGCTCCGGATGCAGGTCTATGAACAGACGGAAGCCGACTACCGCACACAGATCAATCAGATCGAACCATGCCAGCTATGCACACCCGGACCAACGGCGGATTCATCCTCGAGCAGTTTCTGATCGCGCTGCTGATTCTGTGTGCCGTTCTGCCGGTCTTTCTCAGCCAGCTGCAGACGATTGCGAACCTGTATGTCCGTCCGGCGGATCTGCAGGATGCCATCGCCATCACGCAGCTGCGCCATATTTTCAACATTGCTCAGAACATCACACCTTCCGGCAGCACCCTGTCCTTTCAATTCCGTGGGGAAGAGAAGATTCTGCGCATCAGCGGTGAAAATCTGATCCTTACACCCGGAACACAATACGTTCTGACAAACATTGAGGAGGTATCCTTTGCCAGTGAAGAAAACACGGTCATCCTCTGCTGGAAACGAAACGAAGAAGAAAGCTGCGCCGCCCTCGGCGTACTGGAATAAGGGCTTTACTTCTCTGTACGGCCTGCTGTTTCTGCTGGCTGTTTCAATTCTTTCTGCAGTTCTTTTTGAAAAGCTGATTGCGCGCGCAAAGATGATGGAAAATGTCCGCCGGGCAAATCTCTACCTTCAGCAGGAGGCTGTCGCCCTTTCCCATCTCAAATGCGCGCTGAGAAACAATCAGCTCCACAGTGAAGCCTTAGAAAAATCCGGCGTCCGCCTGGAAATCATTCCGGGAACGCCGGTCCTGATCATGATCGAATCCCCGCTTCCGGAAACCCTGGAAGTCGAAATTCATAACAAAGAGATCTATGAATACAGTTATCAGCGGCCCGAAGAAAAGACCAGGTAGGGATTCGTCTGTTTCTCCACAGCCATGGAAGAAGAGGGACCGTGCCCCGGATAAACCAAAAGATCCGAAGGCAGAAGAAGAATCTTGAGCAGCGACGCCTGCAGTTCCTCTTCCGAGCCGCCGAACAGATCCGTACGGCCAACATCCGAAGCGAACAGAGTATCGCCGGTAAAAATCACATTCCGATACCGGATCAGTACGCTTCCCTTCGTATGCCCCGGTGTGGCATAAACAGTCAGGGGAAACGTGCCGATCGTACAGGATCCTTCTTCCAGCGGCTTCAGTTCGTGATAGACAGGCGACTCATAACCCTGGGATGTATGATGGGGATCAACCAGTTCCCAGTCTCCACTGTTCAGATAGACCGGGCACTGATAGCGGTCCGCCAGATCATCCACAGCACCCGTATGATCCGCGTGTCCATGTGTCAGAAGGATCGCATCTACCGTTTCATCATCTTCGACACGCGAAGCGATCTGTTTCCAGTAACGACCGGGATCAATGAAAAGAACATGGCCATGATCATGAACCACATAGCTGTTTTCTTCGTACAGCCCGATTGGCAGCGTATCTATGCGCATATCGAAAAAAATAAGCCGAACGGCTTATTTCTTCTCCTTATGTAATGTCTTCTTCCGGCACACCGGGCAGTACTTCTGGATTTCCATCTTCTCCGTATGCTTGCGCTTATTGCGGGTACCGATATAGTTTTCTTCGCCGCAGACGCTGCACTTGAAGATGATATTCTCTCTTGCCATGCAAACATTCCTCCTGCTTCAAATTACGCAGAAGAAGTATAGCATACCTTTCATTTGATTTGGGAAGGAATTTATATCCCCTGTTAAATCGTATCGTCGGACCGCACGATGCCATAATCCTGATCCGGCTCAATCGTAATCGAATCCACGGCGTGATCACCTGCAGGATCAAAGACAACCAGCGAAATACCCGCCTGATTGTTCGTATATTCCTGCCCGTCAATCATAATGTCGGCGTAGGAAGGATCTTGGGAAGAACTTGCATAGCTGTAATGCCCCGCCAGTCCGCCCTCCTCATAGACTTCGCCGCTGATCACGGTTCCATCCGCCAGACAATAGCCTGTGAGATACCCATCACTGACTTCAAAGCCGTAGCTTTCCAGCATCTGAGCATACGGCTGCAGTTCGTCGGTCATCTTCGTGCTTGCGGCAATGATCGTATATCCCTTCTGCTTGCACAGGGAAAGATATTCCTCCAGATCGGAAAGATCGATGATGTTCATCAGATCCACATCGCCATTCTGGTAAATGCGCTGATACTTTTCCATCGATACGCCGACAATCGTATTGACGCCATAGTACTGCGCCATTGCCTTGTTGACCCAGAGATTCTGATACCGCGTCACATCCACCAGACCATCCAGAGGATTGTAGATACTGAGGAATTCGCTCGTAATCGGGAAAGCGACCATATTCACCAGTCCCCGCTCCTTCTGAGCAGCGATGGCACTTTCACGCAGAGAGTTCAAATGATGCGTATAGAAGAGATCCAGCCCCGCTTCCCCATAGCTGCAGAAACAGCAGAAGGCAAGCACCGCCAGAGAGCACTTCTTCACAGTCTCAAAGCCGGCTTCCCTGACACCGTGCAGTCCGATCACGATCGCCACCAGCAGCAGCGTCGAAGATCCAAACATCGTACGGTCATAAAGCACCTGAACATCCAGCGCAACAATGACAAACACACACAGGAACGCGGCCGTCATATAGGCAGCCATTCTTTTTCTGCGCTCACGGTCCGAAAAGCACAGCACCAGAAGAATGACTGCAATCACCCAGAGAACCGCCTGATTCTTCGGCTGCCCAATGACATGGAACGCATCATTGAGATCATGCACAAGGCTGTAAAAACCGCCCTGGCTGAGATCTACGGTTACATCCTGCGCCGCCCGCACCGCATTGCCCGGTGCCAGCACCAGCATACCGAAACCAATCAACGATCCGACAAAGCCGGCTGCCTTGTCCCGGTTCTTAAGCAGATTCTTTCCAATGAGAACAAGCTCCAGAAAGATCATCGCTCCGCCCGTATTCTCATTGGTCCATCCCGCAAGCACGCCCAGCACAAACAGGCCGGCACACCTGCACCAGCCCGGCACGGAAGGTTTCTGCATCTGAAGCAGAAACAGCAGAATCAATACCGCCGTAAACAGATAGTTGCATGCGCCGCTGACCCAGAGCACCGTCTGCCCGAATACCGGCATAAAAAGAAAATGAAGACCGGCCGCAATGAGAAAATCGGATGCCCTGACTTCCGGTGCCGCCAGACGGCAGATCAGATACAGATACAGAACATAAATACCGCTGGCGATCACATCATAGACAGGCTTCGGCAGCACCACCATGTGCCTGACCAGAATGCCCGCCACCGAGCGGCCGCTCCACGTAAACCAGTAATTGAACTCCCTCTTCCAAAGATCCAGATAGCCCGAATGTTCCATGAACGAAAAATCATCCGCCGTATACGGTGCCAGGATATTCAGGATCAGAATCAGGATGAATACAACAATGATCGCCTTCTGCAGGTATGAGAACTGCTTATGTCTTTTCATAGGTGTATTATAAGCCAGAAGACTTTATGCGATAATAAGGAAAAGAATCGAGGTATCTATGAAACGAACAGAAACCCGGCCCGTCATGGTCGGAAACGTACAGATCGGCCACCAGAACAAGGTCATTCTGCAGTCCATGACCAATATCCCGTCCAAGCGCGTCGACGAAACGATTCAACAAGTGCTGGACCTGGAACGCGACGGCTGTCAGATCATCCGCTTTGCGGTTCTCGATGAAGAGGATGCCGAAGCCATTGCCAAGATCAAGCCGCAGATCCATATTCCGATCGTTGCGGATATTCATTTCAACTATCTTTTCGCTCTCAAGGCAGCCGATGCCGGCGCCGATGCAATCCGCATCAATCCCGGCAATATCGGAGATGAAGCGCATACCCGTGCCGTCGTCGAAAAATGCCGCGAAAAGCATCTTCCGATCCGGATCGGAATCAACAGCGGATCCCTGGAAAAGCAGTTTCTGGACGCCTATGGCTACAGTGCAAAAGCCATGGTCGAAAGTGCCCGCCGCCATGTTGAGATTCTTGAAAACCTTAACTTCCATGACATCGTGCTCTCCTTCAAGAGCTCCAATGTTCCACTGACGATTGATGCCTATGAAGCTGCCAGTGAAACGTTCCCCTATCCGCTGCATCTCGGTGTAACCGAAGCGGGCGGACTGCTGGAATCATCCGTCAAGAGTTCGGCAGCCCTGGGGACGCTGCTTCATGAAGGGCTCGGCGATACGATCCGTGTCTCCGTCTCGGGACCTCCGAGTGACGAGCTGCCCGTTGCCAAACAGCTGCTGCGCTGCTTCAATCTGATCGACGGCGTTCCGGATCTGATCGCATGTCCGACCTGCGGCCGCATTCAGTACGACATGCTGCCGGTGGTAAAGGAAATCGAGCAGTATCTTGCCAGCATCCATGCCAACATCACGGTTGCCGTCATGGGCTGCCCGGTCAACGGCATGCAGGAAGCGGGTCGTGCCGACATCGGCATCGCCGGCTCCTATCAGAAAGGCATCCTCTTCCGCAAAGGAAAATTCCTCCGCGAAGTTCCGCAGGACCAGCTCGTCAATGAACTGAAGAAAGAAATTCAGAACATTCTCGAAGAGCAGAGATAAAAAACAGAATGCCCGCCGGCCTGGTCAAAGTATCTGATCACGCCCGCGGGCTTTTCTTTTCTCTTGTTATCTTAGTTCGGATCAAGACATCCCCTGCGGATCTCCGCAATCTCTTCCCTGTAGGGAGGCTTACCGTCAATGTATGGCGTCTCAAGAATCTTGACCACCGACGACGTTAGCGGATGATGCGCAATCGCGTTCAAAACCGCAAAGCCGATCATTCCCCTGCCAAGGTTGGCGTGGCGGTCCTTGTGCGAATTGAACGGCTCCTTACTGTCATTCAGATGAATGACATGCAGAAGCTTCAAACCAAGCACATGATCAAACCCGGCCAATAGACGATCCGCATCCGACACATCATAGCCCGCCGCAAACATGTGGCAGGTATCAAGACATACCGCAAAATGTTCCGGCGCCTTCACTCCATCAAGAATGCCGGCAAGTTCCTCGAGCGTCCGACCGATCTGCGAACCGGAGCCGGCCATCGTTTCCAGCGCAATCACAATGCCCTCCGGAATTTCCAAACGGTTCAGCGTCCCGATCACATTGCGAATGCCGGTTTCAGGATCCCCCGTCGTATACGAACCCGGATGCAGCACAACATCGCGAACCCCGAGCGCAGCCGCCCGTTTCATCTCTTCACTCAAAAAGGAAACCGCAAAATCGCGCTTCTCAGGGTCAAGGCTGCCAGGATTGATGATATACGGCGCATGGACGACAATGTTCTTCAAAGGAATCTGATGAGCCCGTAGAAGTTCCTTACCTTCCTCGATCCGCATCCGTTCCATCGGAACGCGTACCGAATTCTGCGGCGCACCCGTATACAGCATCCCCGCATTGGCATCATAGGACAGCAGCTCCTGCACCGCGCCTTCAAAGTATCCCGGCGCCGTCATCCGGACATGGCTGCCGATCAGAAGATCAGTCTTTCTTTCCATTGGCTTCCCGCAGTTCCCTTGCCCGCTGCTTGTACATGGCTGTGCGTTCTTCCCGGATCTTTCCGCGGATGAATTCGCGGCGCTTCTTCTGCTTTAAATCCGCAATCGCCTGCTGACGCTTCTTCTTGTACCCGGGCTTGACCCGTGTATTCTTCTTCGTCATCATCTTAGCGATTTCAATTTCCATCGCATCATCCTTCTGCGGATGTTTCTCGCCATACGGACGCAGCTTCTGCCATGCCCCGTTATGGAAACGCATATGGTCAAAATGAATGCCCTGCTTCATCAGCGAACGGATCGCACTGTCATCGCTGTCCTTATACAGCGCATAGCAGATACCGGTCTGATCCATCCGCCCCGTACGACCCGCACGATGAATGTAGAAGCTCAGATCCTTCGGGAAGCCGCAGCTGATGACATGCGTCACTTCCTCAACATCGATGCCTCTTGAGGCAAGGTCGGTTGCCACGACAAACGTATTTGTCGCAGCCTGCAGAGATTTCATCGCCTGTTTGCGCTTGCGCGGTTCGAGATCCCCGTGCAGCTCCGTAACACTGAGATGATGGGCCCGCAGCTCGCCGGCAAGATCTGCCGCCTCCTGCCGCGTATTGGTGAAGATCAGACATACATACGGCTGAAAGCCCGGCAGAATTGAAAGAATCGTCTCTGCATACGTATGGTGGTAGCACGGCACCAGAATGTGCTGCACCGCTTTTTTCCTGGCCTCCTGATCCTCAATGCGAATCAGAACCGGATGATGCATGTAATGCTTGAGGAACGGCTTCAACTGATCCGGAATCGTCGCCGAAAACGCGAGCATCTGCAGATTCTCGCCCATCCGTCCCGCAAACGCGTCGATATCATCCAGGAAACCGTATTCCAGCGTCATGTCAGCTTCATCCACGACCAGCATATCCGCCTTGTCAATCCGCAGTGCACCTTCCGTCAGAAACAGATCCTTGATGCGTCCGGGAGTCCCGATCACGATCTGCGGCTGCTTGTTTTCAAGAGCTTCGATTTCCCGCTGCCGATCGCTTCCGCCGACATACAGACGGATCCGAAGATCCGGTTTCACCTTGTTCATTACTTTCGCCTTTTCATAGATCTGTGCGGCCAGCTCACGGGTTGGCGCCGTGATGACCGCCTGCACCTGATCCAGCGACGCATCGACCTTTTCAAAGATCGGAATCAGATAGGCATGCGTCTTTCCCGAACCCGTCCGGGAAAGGCCGACAACATCCTGTCCCTTGAGAATGGCCGGAACCGCTTCCTGCTGAATCGGCGTCGGCTGTGTAAAATGGTTGAGCTGAATGAATTTCAGCGTATCTTCACTAAGTGAAAACTGATTGAATGTTTTGTTCATAAGTCACCTGCTATACTGAAAACAAAGGCATTATACATGATTTTTCAATGATTCTATCAAGGAGGACGCATGGAGATTATCAGTGTCGTACCAAGAGGCTACTGTCAGGGCGTCGTACGCGCCATCAATACAGTCAAGGACATCATACACCAGCAGCCATCGGAACCCGTAACAATGCTTGGCATGATTGTCCATAACCAGTACGTTGTTCAGGCATGCGCCGACCACGGCATCCGCATCCTCGACGATCCCCGCAAGACCCGGCTCGAGCTGCTCGACGAAGTGGATTCGGGCATCGTCATCTTCACCGCCCATGGCGTTTCCGACGCTGTGTATGAAAAGGCAAAGGCAAAGGGGCTCCAGATTGTCGATGCGACCTGTCCCGATGTAAGGCGCACTCATGATCTGGTCCGTGAACACTGCAAAAAGGGAGATGTCCTCTATATCGGCAAACCCTTTCATCCCGAAGCAGAAGGGGTTCTCGGCATCAGTCCCCGCGTCCATCTGATTGCAAAAGCGGAAGATCTCAACGGCTTGGGACCTTTGGAGTACCCGCTGATCACCAATCAGACGACCCTGTCCTTACTGGATACCAGCGCCCTGATGCAGGCATGCAAGGCCGCCTATCCCGATGCCGTTCAGGTACCGGAAATCTGCAACGCTACGACGATCCGCCAGCAGGCCGTCATGAAGCTGAAGGATGTTGACTGCCTGATCGTCGTCGGCGATCCGCGCTCCAACAATTCCAACCAGTTGGAGGAAATCGGCCGCGCTACGGGCATTGCAAACTGCATTCTTATCGAAAATGCGATGCAGCTGAAGGAAGAAGAACTTGCCGGCATGAACCGCATCGCTGTTACCAGCGGCTCCTCCACGCCGACGGAACTGACGGCCCAGGTACTCGACGTACTGAACCGCTACGCAAAAGAAGGCATTTTCAGCCTTCCTTCTTCCCTTCCAGTACTGTTTTAAGATCCGTTTCCTCTTCTTCACTCAGGGCCCGATAGCCCCCTGCTTCCAGATTTGGATCCAGAACCAGATTTTTAATCTGAATCCGCTTCAGATAGACTACTTCATTGTCACACATCGCAAACATGCGCTTCACCTGATGATACTTGCCTTCATGGATCGTCAGATGAACCCTGTTCGGCGCCAGAACATCCACTTTCGCTGGAGCGCATACCTCTTCGTCATTGAGACGGATGCCTGCCTCCAGTTTTTTGATCGCTTCCTCCGTCACCGGATCCCGCAGCGTCACTTCATACACCTTGTCCACATGTCTTCTCGGGGCAAGAAGTGCGTGTGCCAGCTGCCCGTCATTGGTAATCAACAGAAGACCTTCCGTATCCTTATCCAGCCTGCCGACGCAGAAAAGATCCTTATAGGGCTCTGCAATCAGATTCAGCACCGACAGCGGCGATCCCGAAATGCACAGCGTCCCCGCCGGCTTGTTCATCATGAAATAAAAATGCTGGCGATAGTGAATCGGCTGGTCCCCGTAAGTAATGACAGCCGTCTTTTCATCGACGATCATCCCTGCCTGATAAACGGTTTCGCCATTGACCTTGACCAGACCGTTGCGGATATCCTTTTTCAGAGCGTTCCGGGTACCCGCACCCATATCGCTCAACAGTTTATCGAGCCGCATGATGATGCCTCGAAAGCTGCGAAAGCAGACGGCGGATCATCGTCCGCAACGGCATATGGAAGATCGACTGCGGCAGCTTCATCCGCGACGTCGTCCATACATAGATCGCAATCCCGACAATGCCATACACTGCAAACTGCAGCACCGCCATTCCACGGGAGCTTTCCGTAACAACAAAGCCCGCCAGACGCAGCAGCGAGAAGCCGCCCTGCATGCACAGGCAGCAAAGCAGAATCTTCATCATCCGCTTCAACGTACGGCCATACGTCACTTTGAAAGTTGAATTGATCCGTGACAGCGCAAGGAAAATGAACGCACCGTCGCAAAGGCACGAACTCGTGATTGCACCGATATAGCCCGTATATTTGATTAATGGATAGAACGAGAGGCACTTGATCGCAAAGCCGATCGCAAGATAGTAGAACGACTGGCGACGCTGATGAAGCGTCATCAGCATCGTGTTGCAGATGGGAGAGATCGTCGTGATCAAAGCCAGCAAAGCCTCCCAGCGCAATGCCCCTTCGCCCGCATCCAGATTGGCTCCGCCATACATGATGTAGTAAATCGGCCTGGCAAGCGCAAAGATGCAGTAGCACACGGGAAGCGCAATGTAGAGCACCGTATCAAGCGCTTCCCGCACATTCTTCTGCAGCTGAACCCAGTCCCTGCGCTCATAGGAAATCGTCAGATACGGCACAATGCCCGCACAGAAGCCGACCGACAGCACCTGCGGAATCGATGAAATCTTGTCGCACTGCAGCTGAATGATGCTGAGCATCAGACGCGCGTCCTCATACTTCATGCCGAACTTCGTTGCCGTCGGAATGAAAAACTGGGCATTGACAAGAGCCTGCGAATTGCCGAGCACACCCGTAATGACATACGGGATGCCGAAGGCAAGCAGTTCCTTGATCAGACTGTTGCGCTCCACCGGCTGCTGCACCTGGTTTCTTGCCGCACGGTTGACAGCTCCGATATGAGCCCGATCAAACCTCACAAAGTATAGAATGCCGGCGATTGCCGCAATTGAAGTCGCAAGCACGCCCATGTACACAGCCCAGATCCGATCCAGATGAAACACATAGACAAATACCCAGCTCGCTGCCAGCAGAAACAAAACACGCACAATCTGCTCAATGACCTGCGAATCGGCATAGGCCTTCATTTCCTTGAAGCCCTGATAGAAGCCGCGGTAGCTGTACAGCAGCGGCACCAGAAACAGAGCCATGGAGAGAATCCGGTAGGTTGTCTGCATGCGGTGAATATCAATTTCCGTCGCCTGCGGTCCAAGCGCCGATTTTGCCAGCGGCCCGGAAAGCAGAGCGAACACCATCATCATGAAGAAGCCGAACACCGACAGCATTCCGGTTCCCAGCTTACGCACCAGCAGTGCTGTCCTGTAATCGTCCTTGTCAATGTACTTTGAAACAAGAGCCGCAATCGCAAACGGAAGACCGGCGGAACATACCTGCAGCAGCGAATTATAGAGCGAATAGGCATTGGAATAGAACACCATGTTCTCTTCTGTCGCAATGCCGGTATAGGGAATAACATAAAACAGACCGATCAGCTTCGATACGAAAACGCCGGCCGATGACGTCAAAGAGCCGGCGATAAATGATTTTTTGATGCTTGAATTTCTGTTCTCACTCATTACTCTGTATCTGCACTTCCTGCGGCGTCGAGCTGGAAACCCAGCCATCCGTTGTCAATGTGAAGCCGACGAAGGCACGCTGCACATTTTCAAGATCCTTGTCACGCCATTCGACCAGAACCTTTAAGGTAATGGAATCGTCCTGCGTCTCCCCGGAAATAACCAGTCCCTTCACGAAGCCGCGGTCCGGATTGTACTGATTGGGAATCATCGTATACGCGCCGCTGCCCATGATGCCGATGTTCGGCATCATTTTTGCATTGGCATCGTAGGCCGTATCATTCTCAACCGCAATCATTGCAATATCATACATCGCAATGCGGGCATCATCCAGAAACACATAGTAGCGGTAGCTTCCGTCTTCCACCTGCGCCATTTCACCGCTCAGAGTGAAATAGTACGAGCCGTCCATCCAGTCTTCGTTGGAACTGACAGTCCGGTAATAAGTTTCATAATTTGCAGCATCTGTGTCGGTTTTCCTGGAGGAAGCCGTACCGCAGCCGCACAGAAGCGAAACCGCAAGCATCGCAGCAATCAGTTGTTTTTCAGGCATGGTAAACCTCGACAAAAGTATACCATGCCGTGAACTTATGCGGCGAACTGCAGCAGAACATAGTTCCGCCGACCTTTGCGAAGAATCGAGAACTCGCCCTCCACGCCTTCGGACTTCCGGCATACAGCCGCGAGATCTGTAACCTTCTGGCCGTTGAGTGTTACCGCACCCTGCTGGATCAGCTTGCGCGCATCACCTTTGGAGCGGGCAATGCCGCCGGCAATCAACGCATCGATCACCGTTGTACCATCGGTAATTTCAGCCTTTGGCGCATCGGCCAGCGCATCCTTGATCTCGCCGGGAGACAGGGTCATGATATCGCCATGGAAGAAGGTATCCGTAATGCGCTGCGCACTGGCAAGACCTTCGCTGCCATGAACCGTCGCGGTCAGCTCTTCGGCAAGAGCCTTCTGGGCCTCACGCTTCTCCGGCGCATTCTTGACGCTTTCCGCAAGCGCCTCAATTTCTTCCGGCGTCCGCATGGAAAGACGCTTCAGATAGCCGACAATGTCCGCATCCGGCGTGTTCAGCCAGAACTGATAGAACTCATAGGCCGATGTACGCTTCGGATCGAGCCAGATGTTCCTGCCTTCCGACTTTCCGAACTTACTGCCATCGCTCTTGGTAATTAACGGCGACGTAATGCCCCAGACTCTGGCATCTTCGCCCTTGACCTTGCGGATCAGCTCCATGCCGCTGGTCAGGTTGCCCCACTGATCGGAGCCGCCGATCTGAATGCGGCAGTTGTACTTCTCAAACAGCTTCAGGAAGTCCATTGCCTGCAGAATCGTGTAGCTGAATTCCGTGTAGCTCAGGCCAGTGTCGAGACGCTTCTTGATCGTATCTTTCTGCAGCATGTAGGAAACGTTGAACAGTTTTCCGTACTCGCGCAGGAAATCCAGCAGACTCATCGAACCGAGCCAGTTGTTGTTGTTTTCCATGATGGCCGCATTTTCGCCTTCAAAGGAAAGGAACCTGGAAAGCTGGCCCTTGATGCATTCCGCATTGTGCAGCACCTCTTCATGGCTGAGAAGCTTGCGTTCCGTCGTTGGACGGGGATCGCCGATCATGCCTGTAAATCCGCCGCACAGCGCAATGGGACGGTGACATGCCTGCTGATAGCGGCGAAGCAGAATGATCTGCTGCAGATGGCCGACATGCAGAGAATCCGCCGTCGGATCAAAGCCGCAGTATACGGTCGTCGGAGTCTTCAGCTGCTCGACAAGACCATCGTAATCCGTCACATCCTTGACAAGTCCACGCCACTTCAATTCTTCGATAAAATTCATCTTTCTCTCCCCGGGCATCAAAAAAGACGCCCTCATACTCTAAGGACGCCTGTTATGCGCGGTACCACCTTAGTTCACGTTTCCGTGCCCTCAATCCGTTAACGCCGGTATGCGTTCCACCATTTCCTGCGGAAGGCTCACGGAGGTAATTCCCGGATCCCCTTCAATGATTCCTTTCACCCGCCGGAATCTCTCTCTTAAAATCAGGAGTCGGTACTTGTTCCGATCAATGCCGATAGCAGTATCCTAATGCCAGTAATGCCGATTGTCAAACTCAATCCCTGGTTGTCTGACGCGGCGTAAAGAGGTAGCTCAGTTCGATGTTGCGCTCCACATCTTCCTGATTCTGCAGCATCTTGGTCATCATACGCATGCTGACGGCACCAAGATCATAGCTAGGAATCGAGAAGGAGGAAATTGTCGGACGGAACATGGAGTTGTACTTCGTATCAATGACGCAGACGACTTCCATTTCATCCGGAATCGAAATGCCGTTTTCATGGGCAGCGTTGACGATGGCCATGGCCTGGGAGTCACGGTTGCCGATCACAAGATCAAATTTATGATCCTTGAACAGCGTACTCAGATAAGCATAGGACGTGCGGGTCTCCGGCGGAATGCGCAGGAAGCCGTCAAACTTCAGCCCCTTCTTGGCAAAGGCAGCCTCAGCGCCGGCAATCATCTGATTGGTCGCCGAAATGTTCTTGCGATCCTCAACAATCGCAATCGATTTCTTGTCTTCTTCGAGATACTTCATCGTCAGCTCGAAGATAGCCTTTTCAATGTCGACAAAGACGCAGCACACATTTTCCATCTTCACCTTGTTGCCGATGAGGACAATTGGAATGCTGTAGTTGTTCAGCTCCTGCATCTCCTGCCCCGACAGCTTGTCATTATAGATGACAGCACCGTCAACGCGGCTCTTGATCAGATCATCAATGATCTCATTAAGATCCGTGATGCCGGAAGTTGCCGTATGAAGCTGGATGCTGTAGTTGTAGATCTTGGCCACATCGAGAAGGCCGTTGATAATCTGCCCCGTATAGGTAAAGCTCGCTTCCGGAACGACGAGGCCGATGGTTGTCGTCTTCTGCAGCGCCAGCCCCTGGGCAATCGCATTGGGCTTGTAGCCAAGCTTCTCGATCGCCGCTTCGACTCTCTGACGGGTTGGTTCCTTGACAACGTTGGATCCGTTGATGACACGTGAAACGGTTGCCAGCGATACCTGCGCCTCCTTGGCGACATCATAAATAGTTACACGCTTCATATCGTTTTCCCCCTGTCAATGAGAATCCTTGAATACATCCTTCAGTGCTTCCGATCCCTTCTGAACCAGTTCGCTTGCCTTTTCCTTTACATCGGCGATCTTGTCCTGAACATCCGGGCGTGACATGTATTCCTGTACCTTCTGACCTGCATCCGCGGCACCCTGCTTCAATGCCTCCGTTGCGTTTTTCAGATTCTCCTTTGTTTCGTCATTCAAAAGGCCGCCTGCCTTCTGCTTCAGAGAATCCACGGCACCGGCCGCGCTGTCAAAAACGCCTTTGGTTTCGGGACGGGAAGAGAATTCGTCGATCGATGAACATGCCGAATCCACCGCCTTGGAGGCGTTGTTCTTCAGATAGTTCAGTGTCTTCTGAAGGTCGGCATTGCTGAAAACGTCGTTTGCTTTTTCCCTGGCCGAAGTGAAGGTGCGGTTCAGTGTCTCGGCCGTATCCTGCTTCATCTCCTCAATCTTCTGATCATCAATCTTGAAATCAGTAATTGTCTTCAGCGGAGAAGCAGGCTCCTGCCTGGTTTCAGCTTCCTTTTCTTCACTCAGCTGCTGGATCTTTCGCTTCAGATCCGCAACCGTTTCCTCCACCTTCTGATTGGCGGATAAATCCTTTTCTTCGTCACTCATGTGCCTGAGCCTCCTTATCTTCGCCCGGCTGCTGGATTACTGTACTGCCTGCGTTATCTGCTTCCGATTCAGCGGGAGATTTTTCTTCGCCTGCCGTCCTTGAAGCAACAAAGTCTGCCGCCTTGCCAAGCAGCTCATCGGTCTTATCCTGAACCTTGTCAACAGAACGGCTCAGACGCACAACCGTATCCAGCGGTTTCTGAATTTTATCGAGAGACTGATTGACACCTGCAATGGTCGGATCCAGGTTCTTTACCGTTTCCTTTGCCGTATCGATCAGCTGCCACAGATGCTTCAGCAGAATACAGAGATAAATCAAAGCCGCCGCCCCCAGAATCGGCAGCAGCGTAACACACAGATCCTTTAACGCAACCAGAAAAGCATCGAGCATGGACACACCCCTCACATTGAATTTCTGTTTTTATTATACGGGCTCTGAAAAATTTTACAAGAAAATGAGAGCGATTTCAGGCTTCCCTTTTCATAAAAACAGGAATAATATCAGCGAAAACTGTCCGAAAACCGTCTCTTCTGTGCAGAGTCCATCAGAAGATGCGGACCATTCCTCTCCCTTCATGGACCGAAGCAGCTTTCTCATTGCCGCCAGTGCTTCGGTGAGTGCTGCCGAATGCATGCAGTGCTTTCGTGAAGGCATCGGTATGCCGCCGGTTCAATATCTGAAGAATTACCGGCTGCTCATGGCTTCCACCTATCTGAAGACCACGGACTGACCGGTCGGTGAAATCGGCAGACGCTGCGGCTTCCGGGAAATGGGCTGCTTTGCGCAGCAGTTCAAAAACCAGTTCAGCCTCACCTCTACGCAATACCGGAAACAGAAGGAACAGTAACAATGACTGCTGACAATGACGAAAAATTCCTGCAGGAACCGTGTTTCCTGCAGGAGTTCATTACTATTCGGCCTCAACAATCGATTCAAGCCCGTAAATGTCCTTGCTGGACATGAACAGGAAGACAGCGGGACGCTCCCGGATCAGAATCTTTGCGCCTTCTTCATTCTCCGGAATTACCGTCGATCCCGGCAAGCGGTCCGCAAGATACTGAATATTGATGTCCGTACCATCCTGCTTATCGTCGATGCTCGTAAATTCGCAGAGATAAACCTTATCGGCCTTTTCAAGAGCCTTTACGAAGTCATTCGCAAAGTACTTGACGCGGCTGGCCCGGTGCGGCTTGAAGATGACAACCAGCTTGCGGCCCGGAAACCGCTTCCTTGCCGTATCAATTGTCACGGAGACTTCCGTCGGATGATGCGCATAGTCATCGATGTAGACGTTTTCACCGATTTCCGTGACGGCAAAGCGGCGCTTCACGCCCTTGAACCGGCTGAGACCCGCTTCCATGGCGGCCGCATCCATTCCTTCCAGAATTCCCGCTCCGATACATCCAAGCGCATTGAGCAGAAGATGATGACCGACAAACGGAAGTTCAAAATGACCGACAGGATTCTTTAGAAACAGAACATCAAACGACATGCCGTCGGAACGCTCATCAACATTCACCGCCTGCAGATCATCATTATCCTGCAGACCGTACCAGTAATGCGGAACATTTGTACTCAGATTCAGCTTCCGGGCTTCACTGTCTTCGCCATAGATCAGAATGCCCCTGGTCACATTGGCACTGAACTGTTCATAGGCAAGCCGGTAGTCCGCATCATCATGAAAATAATCCACATGATCGAGATCCACATTGGTAATGATCGCAACCGCCGGATGATAGGCAAGAAAATGACGGCGGAACTCATCCGCCTCCAGGGCAAAGTACCTGGTGTCCCTGGTTACGTGTCCTTCCCCATCGCCGATCAGCCAGCCTGTTTCACCGGCCTTCTGAAACATGCTTGCAAGCATGCCGGTGGTCGTCGTCTTGCCGTGCGACCCGGCTGCCGCAATCGTCTCGTAGTTTTTGACAAAACCGCCGACAAATTCATGGTAGCGGGCACAGACACAGGTCGGGTTGTTTCTTGCCGCAATCACTTCCGGAAAATCTTCCAGGAAGGCATTGCCGATGATCACATGCATGCCGTCGTGAATGTTCGACGGATTAAACGGATAGACCGGAATATGCCGCTGAATCAGCGGTTCTTCCGTAAAGAAATGCTTCTCAAGATCGCTGCCGCTGACCTCGTTGCCCAGATCCTTTAACATGCAGGCAAGTGAAGCCATGCCGGTTCCCTTGATCCCAATCAGATAATAGTTCATAACAAGGAAAGATTCCGCTTATTTGGCGGAATCCTTAATAGACTTCGAATCAATGACAACGGTCTCGTCAATGGTGTCGGTCGTACGGCCGGCAGCCTTTGTTTCGCGGGCAAACTCTTCATCGCGCGCATTCAGGATGTCATCCAGCGAAAAGTCCGGAAGATCATCTTCGGCACTCTTCTCCACATGTTTGCGGGCAACCGTATCAATATCGTTCTGCGCACCAGCCGGCTTCGTATTGCGCGGGGAGGCATTGGCTGCCATCGCCGCATACGAATCCTGAACACCGTTGAGATTTGTACCATAGATCGGCGAAATGATCTCACTCACATTGGAGTTATCTTCCGTCTCCTCAAGACGCTTTGCCGTATTGGCAATGGCATCCATATCCGTCTCATCGACGCCGAACATCGGAGAAATCACCGGACGGAACTCATAGGCAGCCGGATGCGAAGATGATGCCGGCTTCCTGGCGGCAGACTTTGCCGGTTCTGCCTTGGCAGGGGCAGCTTTCGGCGTATCGATTGTCAGACCGAACCCGCTCTTGCCGGTATCAGCAGTCTCCTTCTTCGTATCCTCGGAAGGAAGCGGTTTTGGCGCAACATGCGAAACAGAAGGAGTCACAGGCGAAGCTGCCTGTGCAGGCTGCGGCTTAACAGCCGGCTGGGAATTCAGGTTGATCGGCTTGATCACCGGTTCCGGCTGCTTTTCCGGTTCGGTTTTCGCAGGACGCTTGGCCGGCTTTACCGGCTCCTGAACCTCTTCTTCCTCTTCAATATCTTCATCATCTTCTTCAAAGAGAAGTTTCTGCAGTTTTTCAAACATTGTCTTTGGTTCCTTTCTGATCTCTCCTATATTTTACTTATTTTTCAGCATATGTGTTATGGTTCTTGCGTTTCCTCACCCACCCCTGTACCATCCGGTGCAGGAGTCACTGTAGGCGCAGGAGTCTGGCCGTCTTCATTGGTAAAGTTTTCATTGTCAAACAGCTCTTCAATCGCCCCGTTTTCCGGCGCAATCTCCTGGAAAAGATTCAGGCGCTGCCGCGTCCCGCTGATGACGACACGGTTTGAAAACGATGAAAGAACCGTCGAAGAATGAACCCGGATGGTCCGCGCAATCCGGACCATTTCTGCTGCCAGACGTGCCGCTTCCAGACGGTTGCTGATGGAGGCGAAACATACATAGTCCGTATCAACCAGCGTATAGTACTGCTCCCCGAGCAGATAGATCTTGACCCGGTAATTGTGTTCTTCCCCGTTCCAGTCCGTATAGGTTCCGGAAAGATCCGTCTCCGGCAGACGCTGACCGACGCTTGCCCAGTCCGCCTGCGTATTGTAATAGGATCCGGCAATAATTCTAGCCACGTTCAGATTCATGATGAACTGAATGCCGTCCATCTGAAACACATTGCTCGTCGCATAGGCTGTAACCCGGCCGATCGAAGGATCAATATAGTAATCGTAATAGCGGTGACTGTATGTCGGCCGCATGGTTTCTTCCGCCATCAAATCCGCCAGCCGCCGCGAAACATCGGACGTAAGATCCGAGAGATAAACGGCACTGCAGCCGCTCAAAAGAGCCAGGCAGAGCAGACCTGTCGCAATTTTCTTCCATACGTTATGCACATTGATCATCTTATCATATCTGCCGGTTTCTGACGCATCGCCGCCAGCTGATAGATCGGCTGACCAAGGTCCAGAAAACGCTGCTCATATTCCGTCACAGCATCCTCCGGATGAGGTTTGCTGCGGAAATCCACGGAGAACTCCGTAAAGGTAAAACCGCCCTGGAGAAAATACAGAACCGAATCTGAAAACAGATCCTTGTTATCCGTCTTCATACGAATCATCCCTGTTTCAGGATCGAGAACCCGGCGGTACAACTCAAGAAAGCGTTCAGAACTCAACCTCCGCTTATGCGTATAGGTCTTAGGCCAGGGATCCGAAAAATTGAGATGAATCACCTGAATCTCACCATCCGCAAACCAGTCCAGAAGATTCTGCGCATCACCTGCAATCAGACGGCGATTATGAAGATCCGCATTTTCTTCCTCGATCGCATGCCGCGCCGCCATGGCCGCTGCACTCTTGTCACGCTCGATGCCGATCCATCCCTCTTCCGGATACATCTTTGCCATGGCATTGAGATAGCCGCCCTTGCCGCAGCCGATCTCAACATGCAGCACAGTGCAGCCAAGAAGCTCATGCCACTTTCCCCTGTATTCTTCGGGATGTCCCAAGACATAGTCCGTATGGGCTTCCAGATAGGGTTCCGCCCACTTCTTCTTTCGCATCCGCATCCGTCAATTCCTCAGAAAAAACTGTTGGACGTCAGCGTCGTCGTCCCATCCTCATCCTGCTTCGGATTCTTGTGGAACGGCTGCTTCACATAGCCCGAGAGACGTCTGACAACTTCACCATCCGACAGACGGTCCAGCGGGCCGATATCCTCATTGATCGCAGTCAGAAACCTGCCGACGCTGTATTTCGGATAGGAGATCGCATGTGCCTCCTGCAGTAGTTCATAAATTGTTTCCCGATCACTCATAATTACCCTCCTGTAATCAAATGCCTTAGAGAAAGAAAGCCGCAGATCGATTACTGCGGCTTTTCCTGATCTTTGTTAATCCTGGCTCTTCTTGAAGGAACGGCGCTCAACACCGGATCCTTCCCGATGATCGTTGCGGTTATTGTGATACCCGTGGCCGCTGCCCTTCTGCGGCCGCAGGCCGCCCTTCTTCGGCTCAACATAGCCTTCCGGCTTCGGCAGAAGTTCACGTGCCGATACCTTCAGCTTGCCGCTTTCATCCTTGGCGATGACCTTAACGCGGATCGTATCACCCTCATGGAGTACATCGCCGATATTCGGCGTACGCTCCCATGCCAGCTCCGAAACATGGAGCAGCGCATCGGTACCCGGGAACAGGGTCACGAAGGCAAAGCTCTCACGAACCTCGGAAACCGTCGCATCAAACACATCACCGACCTCAGCCTCACGGGTCAGATCCTCGATGATGCCCTTGGCCTTGTCAATCATCTCCTGATCATTGTGGTAGATGGCAACCGTTCCGTCCTCTTCCACATTGATCTTCACCTGGTTGCAGTCCTCAATGATCTTGTTGATGGTTTCTCCGCCCTTGCCGATGACATCGCGGATCTTGTCCGTCGGAATGTGCAGAATAGCGAACTTCGGAGCCCACTTCGACACATGGTCACGCGGAGCGCTGATGGCCGTCTCCATATTGTCCAGAATCTGCATCCGGCCCTTATGCGCCTGCGCAAGAGCTTCCCGCATGATGTCCATCGAAATGCCGGACACCTTGATATCCATCTGCAGAGCCGTAATGCCTTCACGCGTTCCGGCTACCTTGAAGTCCATATCGCCGTAATGATCTTCCATACCCTGAATATCCGTCAGGATCGAGTAGGAATTGCCGACTGTAATCAGCCCCATAGCAACACCGGCAACCATCGCCTTGATCGGAACACCTGCCGCCATCAGCGACATTGTTCCGGCGCAGATTGAAGCCTGCGAAGAGGAACCATTGGATTCCAGAACTTCCGCAACCGTACGGATCGTATACGGGAACTCATCGATTGAAGGAATGACTGCCCGCAGCGCACGCTCACCCAGCGCACCATGACCGATTTCACGGCGGCCCGGCGAAGACATACGTCCGACTTCACCAACTGAGAACGGCGGGAAGTTGTACTGATGCATGAAGTGCTTTTCCTTGAGCGGCGTCAGATCATCGATCTGCTGCGCATCATCCAGCGTACCCAGCGTCGTAATCGAAAGAACCTGCGTCTCACCGCGGGTAAACATGGCCGAACCATGAACGCGCGGCAGAATGTCAACCTGCGAATTCAGCGGACGAAGCTCATCGAGCTTGCGTCCATCCGGACGGATCTTCTCTTCCGAGATCAGACGGCGAACTTCGCCGGCCTCAATCTCCGTGCAGTATTCACGTGCCTGCTTCTTTGCCTTTTCCAGAGCAGCTTCATCCGCCCATGTCATATTCGAGGCGACCTCATCAACCATCTGCTGACTCAGTTCCTCAATCTTGCCATAGCGCTCCAGCTTGCCCTTGATGGAAACAGCCTCTTCAATGGCCTTCTTCCCGTGCTCGTTGATATATGCCTTGATATCCGGGCTGATCTCATACAGAACAACCTCCATCTTCGGCTTCGCACATGCGGCGATCACTTCCTCTTCGATCGCGCACAGCTCCTTGATACGCTCATGACCGAACTCAAGAGCCTCGATCATCTCTTCTTCACTGACTTCCTTGGCGCCGGCCTCAACCATGTTGATGGCTTCCTTGGTACCGGCAACGGTCAGAGTCAATGTTGCACGCTCTGTCTCTTCAACGGTAGGATTGACAACAAGTTTCCCGTCAACCTTGCCGACGATCACGCCCGCAATCGGACCGTTGAACGGAATATCCGAAATGCACAGTGCCAGCGACGAACCGAACATTGCAGCCATGCCGCTGTCACAGTCCGGATCCAGCGAAAGCACCGTATTGACAATCTGAACCTCGTTGCGGAATCCCTCCGCAAACAGCGGACGAATCGGACGGTCAATCAGACGCGCCGTCAGCGTCGCATGCTCCGTCGGACGTCCTTCACGACGAATGAAGTTGCCCGGAATCGCACCCTCCGCATACATCTTCTCGTTGTAGAGAACCGTCAGCGGAAAGAAATCTGTGTCCTTTGCCTCGTGGGAAGCTGTCGCCGTCGACAGAACAACCGTGTCATTGTAGCGGATCAATACAGATCCGCCTGCCTGTTTCGCCATCTCACCGTTTTCAACAGTGATTGTGCGGCCGTAGAAATCCCAGCTCTTTACGTACTTAGCCATCTTCTAATCTCTTACCTTTTCCTTATAATTTAACGGGTTGATTGTAACACAACATGAAAGCTGTTACGACCGTCAGTTCCTCTCAGATTCCGATCTTTTATAGACAATCCGCCCCATACGACGGCGCACGCCGCGATAAAGACGATCGCCCTTCAGCCATGTATCGTATTTTTTCTGATTGATCACGGCATCAAATTCGCCAAGGAATTCAAGGAAATCACCGCCGAACGACTTTTTGAAATCATTCAGACCATAGTAGGGATCCTTCGGGTCCATCGATCCCGAAATACCTTCAAAGTCATAGGTCTTCGCCCCTTCGTTGTACAGCTTCTCCAGCGCATAGCGATGCAGCGCAAAGGCGGCCCGGAAGTTGAGCAGCGTCTTGGTCGTAAACATGTTGACGTTCCAGACGTTGACGCCCTGCATGATCATGAACTTGGCCCCGATGACCTTCTCTTCGTCCTGATCATAGCCGCCCTCTTCCAGTTCCCTGATCTCTTTGGCAAGGGCCGTATTCTGCTTGTTAAGATCTTCGATCTTATGTGGATCTTTCAACTTCGCAGCCTTTGCCGTATTGTCTTCCATCAGCTTCATCAGATTCAGCTTGGCCCGATGATAATTGGTCGTCACAATAAAGTAATGCACATAGGGCTCATACAGATCCCAAAACTTTTCAAAGTAGTGAATATCCTTCGGCTTGAAACCGCGCTGCTGCGAAAGAAGATCCTCATTTTCCACCAGATGATGCAGCTCGTCACGTCTGCCGGCGCGGACCTTGACGTCACGTTCCTTGTTTTTTGTGTCATAGATGCGGCAGCGCTTGATCCCCTTCAGAACATCTGCAAAGGGCCGATCAAGATTCAGACGATAGGTATAGCGGCTCATCCAGTTGCCCGAATATCCGTAGTTGTATCCAAGATGCGTATAGCCGCACTCCTGCAGGATCCCGGTAACGTATTCATGATTGAAGCCGCCTTCTTTGAGGCTGCCATCCTTGTTGTGCTCAATCCGCGTAATATTGAAGTCCATGCGCAGATCAAAAGCCCCCCGGCTTTCTGCATAATCCCTCAGCTGCTGCGCAAAATAGCGGATCAGTTCATGATCCGCAATATCCAGATTGAATCCGTACTGAACATAGGCATAGCGTCCAATGGGAACGATTGTCTTCTTGAAAACCATTACGGCGCTGGCGATCAGATTTCCCTCATCATCCTCAACACCGAGCAGATGGCCCTCGGAATATTCCGGTTTCTTCAGCTCAATGAAGGGACTGGTCTTCGAATAATGATTCCACGGGCAGGAAATCGCAAAGCGATCAAACCGCTCCGGCTCAACATCTACAACAAATTTCATTTCACTTCTCCCTGCAGCAGCGTCCCCTTCATTGTAACAACATAGAAAACGGCAGTATCTTCGCTGTCTTCGACAACGGGGAGATCATTCTCTCCAAAATGAAGCAGACAGTACGAGCCGTCTTCATAAACCTGAATCGACATCTGCCATGCCCCGGCAGCCGGATGGGAAACGGTCCATACCTTTTTCCCGTCCACCACCTTGCGAACCGGGAAAACATGTTCCATATCATCTGCCTTCTTCAATGGAACAAGCCGGCGCATTCTTCTGCCGCAGGCGGGACAGAACGCTGCTTCCATTTTTTCATTTACCGCAACAGTTCCGCAAAAAGAGCAGCGGTAAACAAAGACTGTCCCATTGATTGTTTTTCCTAGGCGCTTTTGGGGATCGATACCATCATTTTTACGCAGCAACATGATCGGCTCCGCTTTATTCAATACTCTTCAATGATTCCACCATCTGGATTTCCTGCAGACGGCGGCGCATAAAGAAGTCTACCACAATTCCAAACAGGCACGTCAGTAAAAGGGAAGCGACAAGATCCACCGCCGGGATCGTGCGCCCAAACATGACACTGTCCATTTCCACCTGCCGCATGATCCAGTGGTGCAGCCAGACACCGACCGGCAGGCCGCACACAGCACCGACGGCGGTAAGAATATTGTTCTCCTGGAAGATGTACTGCTGCACTTCCTTCCCCCGGAAGCCAAGTACCTTGAGTGTGGCGATCTCACGCTGGCGCTCGGCAATGTTGATGCTGGTCAGGTTGCCGATCACCACAAAGGCAAGGGCCATCGAACAAAGGATGATAACGCCGACGATATAGCCAAGCGAATTGACCATGTGCGCATACTTGGCAACGTTATCAGCCGTATAGGAAACAGAGTCAAGATGGGATCCATCACTGATCAGCGTGCGCAGATCATCCGTCTTTCCTTCCTGTGCCTTGATCAAAAGGCTGTTAGCATCGGCATCCGTTTCAAAGATTGCCCGATAGGCATCCGATGACATTACGATGCCCTGCTGCAGATAGCTTTCATAGATGCCCGCAATCAGGGCGTTATAGGAGACATCGTCCTTGACAATCTCCACCGTGTCGCCGATCGATACCTTCAGATTCTCGGCTTCCTTTTCACTGATCTCAATCCCTTCCGAAGAAAGGGCAACATCCTCGTGGCTGCTGCGTGTTCTCAGCGTCATTGCCTTTGCCTGATCCGATGGGGAGAAGAAGACATAAACCGCCATCGTTTCAGAATCATCCGTATGCTTTACTTCCAGGTGTTCCATGCCTGTTTCTACGATCCATTCACTCAGACCGCTGTCTGTGACGGTTCGTTCTTCATCCGCAAGCCAGTAGGAACTGTCCATCGTCAAAGCCGCATCATAGTGCGTCAGTTCGCCATACTGTACCGTTGACATTGTTGAAATGGAACTGCGGATGCCAAAGCCGGTCACCAGCAGTGCCGTACAGCCGGCAACGCCGACCACCGTGAAAAAGAAGCGCTGCTTGTAGCGGACAAGGTTGCGCAGCGTAATCTTGCTGGAAAAGGAAAGCCGCTTCCAGAGCGCTTTCCACTTTTCCAGCAGCATGCGCCGTCCCATCTTCGGAGACTTCGGACGCATCAGGCTGGCTGGCTTTTCCTTGAGATCCTGGTGTGCTACCCATGCCGTTGTCACTAACAGAGTCAAAGGGAAAACGATCATGGCGATTGCAATGTAGTTCACCGGTATTTCGGAAACAGCCGAAGGAAGATTGTACATCATGCCCCAGGCTGTATAGATGATGATCGGAAAGGTCAGACTGCCGACAACCGCTCCCAGCAGCGTACCCAGGATGCCGGCACTGCCCGCATACCAGAGATAGGTGCTCATGCACTGCAGCGGCGTATAGCCGAGTGCGCGCAGAATGCCGAGCTGTCCCCGGTTCTCGTCGACCATGCGTGTCATCGCGGTCATGCATACCAGGGCCGCGACCATGACAAAGAACAGAGGAAAGATTGATGCGATCGATGCCATCTGCTTGACTGACTGCCGATAGGATTCCGGGCCATACATGGAAGTCCGATCAAGGATCGTCCACTTTTCTTCCTTGAGATCGTCAATTTTCTGACAGGCGTCCTGCAGCTTCTGCCATGAATCATCCAGTTCCTTCTGCCCATCTGCCTTCTGATCCTCAAGCTCCTGCTTCCCCTCGTCCAGTTCCTTCTGGCCGTCGATCAGTTTCTGCTTCGCTTCCGTGATCTCGGCCCAGCCGTCATTGATCTCCTGCTGGCCATCGGCAATCTTCTGCTCCAGTTCAACAGCACCGTTGACGGTAAGTTCATATGCCTTGTCAAGTTCCGCACTGTTTTCGTCGATCGTCTGCTGAGCATCATCGAGCTGCTGCTGGATCGAGGCTGCTTTTGTCTCTGCCGCAGCGGCCATGGAAGTCAGGGATAACGAAGTCAGTGAGCTCCCGTCCGAAGGAAAAGAAATACCCGCCTGCGAAAGCGAATCCGAATTTACCGAAAGCTGCTGATAAATCTGCGTCTGCGCAGCCGCATAGGCTCCTTGGGCATAATTCAGTAGAACGGCAGGATCACTGACCGGCGCCCGCAGAGCTGCCTGATACATCTGCAGCTCCTGCTGATCCGCTTCCGACAGCGTTTCCTGCTGATGTAATACCGAAAGACGGGCGATCATTGTTTCCAGGGAAGAAAGGAATGAGGAGGCTTGCGTCAGAGAATCCTTCAGCGTATTGAGCCGGGAAATGCCGGCCTCAGCCGTTTCCTTCTGTTCGTCAAGCTGTTTCTGCCCTTCTTCGAGCTGTCTGCGTCCGGAGGCGATTTTGGCCCGGGCATCATAAATCTGCTGGTAGGCATCGGTCTCTGATTGATCGAGGGTCGCCTGAGCGTCCTCAAGCTTCTGGGAATTATCGTTGATTTCCTTCCAGTCGTCATTAATCTCCTGTTGGGAATCAGCCAGCTTCTGCTTGGCTTCGGCTATTTCATCGTCGAAAGTCTTCTTTCCGTCTTCGTACTCCTGAAGGCCCTCGTTATAGTCCTGCTCAGCATCGGCTACGATCTGCTGGCGGCGATGGGTACCGTCTGCCAGCTGGATGGCGGTGATTTCATCCTTCAATGTACGGCTGTAATCGTAATAGGCATCCGAAAAAGCATCATAGGAAGCGCCGTCTTTGCTCAAGACAGCGATCTCCGTATCGTAGTCCATCGTAAAGGCAGAGGATGGAACATAAAGAAAGGTTTCCAGATCCTGCGAGGAAAGTGTACTTTCCTCTTTTGCCGTATTCAGATACAGAGGCGTACGGACGGTACCGACAATCGTCACCGTATCGACCGACAGAAAATCGTCAAGATCATTTTCGGGACGGGTCAGTGTCACTTCGCTGCCGATGGTGAAACTCTTATGGTCGGCGGAACTGACTTCCGCAACGGCTTCATTGTCAGCCTGCGGCATCCTTCCTTCGACCAGCTCGAGCTGATCCATCACTGCATCGGGATCATAGGCATGGATGCGGGTGATCATCTGATTGCTGCCGGAGGATGCGGAAACATCGACCCATTTACCGCCGACGGCCGTCTCTACATCCTTGGCGGCAGCGACATTGGCAACATCGTCATCATCAAAGCCATAGCTGGAATAAAGCGTCAGGTCACGGAACTTTGTACGGTCCATCCAGGCATCGACGCTGTCGGCCATCAGGGTGGAGGAAAATGAGACACCGATGAAGAAGGCGGAGCCGATCGTGACAATTGCCATCAGGGAAGCGAAGCGGCTTCTGGTCTGTGCAATGAAGCGCAGCGTCTGTTTTCTGCGGGTATGCATGTTCACCACTCTATTTCATCGATATCGGCGGGATGTTCATGAACCTCCGTCGCCTCAACGAGTCCGCTCTTGATATGAATGACCTTGTCTCCCATCGGGCAGAGAGCCAGGTTATGCGTAATGATCAGCACGGTCATCCCCTCCTTGCGGGATGCGTCCTGCAGAAGATGAAGGATCTGTTTGCCGGTCTTATAGTCAAGAGCACCGGTCGGCTCATCGCACAGCAGAAGGCGCGGATTCTTGGCAAGGGCACGGGCAATCGAGACACGCTGCTGCTCGCCACCGGAAAGCTGGCTGGGAAAGTTATTCATCCTCTCCTGAAGTCCGACCTTCTTCAGAATCTCGGCGGGGTCCATCGGCGTGCGGGCAATTTCGCATGCCAGCTCCACATTTTCCAGCGCCGTCAGATTCATGACGAGATTGTAAAACTGAAAGACAAAACCGATATCAAAGCGCCGATAGTCGGTCAGCTGCTTTTCATTGAACTGTTCAATATGTTTTCCGTCGACGATGACTTCGCCGCTGGAAGCCGTATCCATTCCACCGAGGATATTGAGAATCGTACTTTTCCCGGCTCCGGAGGCGCCGCAGATAATCACCAGCTGCCCCTTTTCAACCTGAAAATCGATGCCGGCAAGGGCGTGAATATCAACTTCTCCAACATGATAGTTTTTCGTTACATTGCGGAATTCAAGATAGCTCATACCGGCTCCGTTCGTGAATATTATATCGAATCAGGCGCAAAAAAAAGCAGAGGCTCTGATTCCCCTGCTTTGTGGAAGCGAGATTACTTTCTCAGGCCAAGCTTCTTGACCAGATCACGGTAACGGTTGATATCCGTACGGCGAAGATAGGTCAGAAGGTTCTTACGATGACCGACCATCATCATCAGACCACGGTTGGAAGCAAAATCCTTCGGATGATCCTTCAGATGAGCCGTGAGACGGTTGATCTGCTCCGTCAGCATCGCTACCTGTACTTCGCAGGAACCCGTGTCGCCTTCCTTGCGGCCGTATTCCTTCATGATTCTCGCTTTTGTTTCCTTGTCCAGCATTTTAATTTTCTCCTTTATTTTTCAGTCCTTCCGTTCCGCGCATGCGCCGGAGATGCGCCCTGCCCAGATCGAAAGCCTATTAAGAATATCACCAAACAATACGGGATTCAATGCAGTTTTTTCCGTTCTTCCGCCTCATCAAGGAATACTTCCAGGACATCGTTGAGAATCTCATAGCCATGGTCCGTAGCCCGGATCATTTCATCATCCTCCTCGATCAGTCCGCTCTGCTTTAATAAGCGCAGGGAGGACGGATAGGCTTCATCGACGCTGATGCCATAGCGATCAAGGAACTCCTTCCTGTTCATCCCCTCCTTCAGCCGCAGATTCATCATGATGTTTTCAAACATCAGATCTTCCCTGGTCAGAGGTATCAGAAACCGTGAAGCGGGCGAGGCCATGTACTGGCTGAGATTCTTCGAATGATCATAGCGGAACGATCCGTTTTTCCCGGAAGCACCCGCTCCAAGCCCCTGGAAATCTTCATAATGCCAGTAGGCAAGATTATGAAGCGACTGCCACCCCTTTCTGGCAAAGTTCGACAGCTCGTACTGCTGATAGCCTGCCTCTTCCAGCCGGCGGCAGATCCATTCATACATGTCGGCCTCCGTATCGGGATCACAGGGAGAAACATTTCTGGACGCAAAGACCGTTCCCTCAGCAATCGTCAGACTGTAAAGCGACAGATGTTCCGGATTCATGGCCAGAGCCGTCTCAACCTCATGCTGAAGCTGAATCAGGGTCTGCCCCGGCAGACTGTACATAAGATCGAGCGAGATGTTTTTGATTCCGTGCCAACGCAGACATTCCATAGAGCGGCACACCGTATCCGGATCCGCATGCCTGTTCATGAAAGAAAGCTGTGCCGGATCATCGGTCTGATAGCCGAGCGAAACGCGGTTGATGCCGAAACGGGACAGGATCTCTGCCTTTTCATCATCCAGTGATTCCGGATTGGCTTCCATCGTATATTCCTGAACGTGTCTGCCATAAGGGGCAAGCATCTCTAACAGCTTCGTGAGCTGAACACTGCTCAGAGCCGTTGGCGTTCCGCCGCCGATGTAGATCGTTTTCAGGTGATCAGACGGTGGATAAAACTGCAGCTCCCTCTGCAGGGCAAGCAGCCAGCGCTCAGCCATTGTCTTGTTATAGCCGACATGACAGAAGTCACAGTAAAAACAGATGGAGCGGCAGAACGGTACATGGACATACAGGTACTGCGGTTTCATTGTTTTTCGTCTTCATCGATGCGGGCAAGCGCAAAGAACGCTTCCTGCGGAATTTCCACCTGTCCGACGGCTTTCATCCGCTTCTTGCCGGCCTTCTGCTTCTCAAGCAGTTTCTTCTTTCGGGAAATATCGCCGCCATAACACTTGGCAAGGACGTTCTTCCGCACCGCCTTGATGTTGGTACGGGCAATGATCTTTCCGCCGATCGCAGCCTGAATCGGTATTTCAAACTGCTGACGGGGAATGATGTCCTTGAGTTTGGACGTGATTGCGGAGCCGCGCTTGTAGGCTTCATCGCGGTGAATGATGACCGACAGGGCATCGACCGGCTGGCCGTTGAGAAGAATATCCATCTTGACGAGATCTTCCGCCTGATAGCCGGTGATCTCATATTCCAGCGACGCATAACCGCGGGTGCAGGACTTGAGACGGTCAAAGAAGTCGAAGATGATCTCCGACAGCGGCATATTGAAGGTAATCTGATCGCGTCCCTCATCGATGACTTCCATCGTCACAAAGGTGCCGCGCTTACTCTTGCAAAGATCCATGACCGGTCCGATATAGGTATCCGGGACCATGATGTCTGCCTTGACATACGGTTCCTCGACACGGCTGATCCGCGCACTGTCCGGCATTTTTGCCGGGTTGTCAATTTCGACGCAGGTACCGTCCGTCAGATAGACATGATAGACAACGGAAGGTGCCGTAGCGATCAGATCGAGGTCATAATCCCTCTCCAGCCGCTCCTGAACAACATCCATATGAAGAAGGCCAAGGCAGCCGACGCGGAAGCCGAAGCCAAGCGCCTGGGATGTTTCGGGTTCGTACTGCAGGCTGGCATCGTTGAGCTGCAGTTTGTCGAGAGCATCATGAAGATCCTGATATTTGGCGGCATCCGTCGGATACAAACCGCAGAACACCATCGGATTCAGCTTCTTGTATCCGGCAAGAGGTTTGGCAGCCGGATTGGCGACGGAAGTAATCGTATCGCCCGAGCGGACATCATGAATATCCTTGATCGACGCTGCAATCCATCCAACATCCCCGCAGCCAAGTGTCTGCACCGGTACTTCCTTCGGATTGCGGATTCCCGCTTCAAGGACCTGAAACTCGGCACCCGTAGCCATGAAGCGGATCTGATCACCGACGGAAATATGTCCCTGCCGGATCCGCACCAGAACAATGACACCACGGTAGGCGTCATAGTAGCTGTCAAAGACCAGCGCCTGCAGCGGCGCATCCGGATCTCCGGTCGGCGCCGGAATCTTGGCAACGATCTGTTCCAGCACCTGATCAACATTCTTTCCGGTGCGGGCGGAAATCTCCGGGGCATCGGAACAGTCGAGGCCGATGATGTTTTCAATCTCCTTCTTGACGTGCTCCGGACGTGCGTTGTTCATATCGCACTTGTTAATGACCGGAAGAATTTCCAGATCATTATCCAAAGCCAGATACGTATTGGCCAGCGTCTGCGCCTGAACGCCCTGGGTCGCATCAACAACCAGAATTGCCCCTTCGCAGGCCGCAAGGGAGCGTGATACTTCATAGGAAAAGTCCACATGCCCCGGGGTATCGATCAGATTGAAGAGATACTCCTCCCCGTTTTTGGCATGGTAGGACAGCTGAACCGCGTTGAGCCGGATCGTGATTCCTCTCTCTCGCTCCAGGTCCATATCATCCAGCAGCTGTGCCTTCATGTCACGGGCCTGCACCGTATCAGTCATTTCCAGAATGCGGTCGGCCAGTGTCGATTTGCCGTGATCAATATGGGCAATGATGCAGAAATTGCGAATGTGCTTCTGATCAATCATTCTGCATCCCTCACTCAAACCGCTGCGCGACCAGGGCACGGCCGGCGCCATTGGCAAAGGACCTGGCATCCATCTGCTTCTTGCCCTCCATCTGCAGCTCATAGATATGGATCACGCCGCCCGTGACGGCAATGTTCATGGACCCGCCGCTGAAATCCAGCACGGTGCCAGCCAGTGCATCGGTCGGTGTTTCACTCATCCGTGCCCTGTAGAAGCGGATGCGGTGGCCGTTGATCATTCCATAGGGAAGCGGCCAGGAAATTAATGCCCGTATATGGTTGTAGGCCGCGTGGACATCTTCACTCTGAAAGTGTACCTGCTCTTCTTCAGGAGAAATGTTCGGTGCCAGCACCATTCCCTCTTCACTCTGGGGAACACCGGGCAGCTTTCCTTCAACATAGGAAGGAAGATAATCACGGATGATCTCTGCCGAGGTTTCCTTGAGCTTTTCTTCCAGCTCGCTCGTTGTTTCGTCGGGACCGATCGTTACATGGACGCATGCATAGACATCACCGGCATCCATGGCCTTTACCATCCGCATCAGACAGACGCCCGTTTCCTTGTCAGCGGCCCAAACGGCCCGATGCATCGGAGCTCCGCCGCGATAGCGCGGTAACAGCGAAGGATGAATATTGAGGCAGCCGTATTCCGGGGCGGCAAGAATATCATCCGGCACGATCTGGCCATAGGCACAGGTAACGATCAGATCCGGCTGAAGATCAAGAACGCTCTGACTCTCTTTGCGCAGCTTCAGCGGTTCAATGCATGTAATACCGTGATCGATGCAATACTGATGAACCGGCGTCGGCTGAATGATCTGCTTGCGGCCGACGGGACGGTCGGGCTGCGATACGGCGCCGACGACATTCCAGCCTTCCGTAACCAGGGTATTTAAAACAACAACCGAAAAGTCAGTTGTGCCGATAAAAACAACACGAATATCTTTATTCATTGAAAGCCTCCTGAAACCAGAATCCATCATACACGAAAGGCGGGATTCCATGCCAGTTTCGTTGCAATTTGAAAGTGCCTTTGCTATAATCCTCATGTTTGACAGGAAAAGGAGGTGCAGCATGGCAAACATTAAGTCTCAGAAGAAGCGTGCAATTACAAATGCGAAGCGCCAGGCCGCAAACCAGGGACAGAAGACAGAAGTCAAGGGCGCCATCAAGAACGTTCTTGCTGCTGTAGAAGCCAAGGATGCTGAAGGTGCTAAGAAGGCGTTTGATCAGGCGAATTCGGTTCTTGACAAGGCGGTCAGCAGCCATCTGAAGAAGGGCAATTATGCAGCCCGTCAGAAGTCTCGTCTGGCTAAGGCGGTCAACAGCATTTCTGAATAAGTTCTGCGATTGCGGCGTGAGTGATCACGCCTTTTCTTTTAGTTTCTGATAATACCGGAGTTCTTCCTCGAGCCGCTCGCGTTCGGGGCCTTCTTTTTTTAGTGCCAGAAGCGCACTCAGCTTTTCCTGTCTCTGCCCACAGTACAGCAGCCAGTCATGCTCCGCCTTCTGCTTCAATACCGGCCCCAGCACAATGTCCTCAGGGCTGTACGCTTCCCTTTTCTGCGTTGTCATGGCAATGACCGTATACGGCTTGCCTTTATCAAAAAGAAACGTTTCATCAATAATTGACATCTTCTGATCACTCAGCCACTGACGCATGGCGATCGGATCATCATTGGCTTCCAGAATGATCTTCGAAAAGGAATCCAGCCGCTCATGAGCACGTTCAAGAATCCCGGCAATCGTGCGGCAGCCCATGCCCGCAATTACGGCACAGTCCGCATCCATCGGAACCTGATCAAAGCCATCCGACAGAATTGTCTTCACACGGTCTTCAACGCCGGCAGACTGAATGTTCTTCTGGGCTGCACATAAAGGCCCATGCGCAACATCACACGCATAGGCCTTTTTGATCCAGCGCTTCTCAGCCAGAACGATGCACAGCTGACCATGGTCCGTGCCGATGTCCGCCAGCACTGCACCCCGATCAACCATTTCTGCAATTTCAAGAATACGCTGATTCATAGATCACTTTCCGAAATACTCCTTCAACCGCTTCGAGCGCGTCGGGTGCTTCAGCTTCCGCAGCGCCTTCGCTTCGATCTGACGGATCCGCTCACGGGTCACATTGAACTCTCTGCCGACTTCCTCCAGCGTCCGCGTCTTGCCGTCATAGAGGCCAAAACGCAGCCGCAGCACCTTTTCTTCACGTTCCGTCAGGCCGGAGAGTACATAGTTGATCTCATCCTTCAGCTGCTGGTTGCTGGCATATTCGTTGGGCGAAACGGCATCCTTGTCCTCAATGAAATCACCGAGGTGCGAATCATCCTCTTCGCCGATCGGTGTCTCAAGTGACACCGGCTCCATGGCAATCTTCTGAATTTCCCGCACCCGTTCCGCTGTCATGCCGTCCATTTTGGCAGCGATCTCCGCCGGCGAAGGATCACGTCCAAGCTCCTGCGACAGATTGCGCTGAATGCGTGACATCTTATTGATGGTTTCCACCATATGCACCGGAATGCGGATGGTACGGGCCTGATCGGCAATGGCACGCGTGATGGCCTGACGGATCCACCAGGTCGCATAGGTCGAGAACTTGAATCCCTTGCGATAGTCAAACTTCTCCACCGCCTTGACCAGACCGAGGTTGCCCTCCTGGATCAGATCCAGAAACAGCATGCCCCGTCCGACATACTTCTTGGCAATCGATACGACAAGACGCAGGTTCGACGAAATCAAGAGATCCCTCGCCGCCTCATCACCTTCTTCGATGCGCTTGGCAATGCCCGGCTCATCCTCCGGCTTCAAAAGAGGAATGCGGCCGATTTCCTTCAGGTACATCTTGACCGGATCACCAAGAGTAACGGCTCCGCCGCGGGAATTGTAAGCCGCAGAAATCAGGCGGCGCATATAGGCAGGTGTCTCTTCTACCGCCGAAGAAGAATCATCCTCTTCATCATCGGCATCATCCTCATCCGCTTCGTCGCTGTCCGCTTCATCCATCTCCTGCGCATCTTCATCCGCGTCAGAAAGATCTTCATCGAGAATCGCAGCCTCTTCATCCCCGTCATCCAGGCCGAGGTCCTCATCTTCAAGCACGTTCATCCCCTGTTCGTTGAACCAGTCCCACAGCCGGTCCATGGATTCATCATCCATATCAATGTGTTCCAGGGCATTGACGATATCACGCTGATAAAGAACACCGTTCTGTTCATAGACAGTCTTGAAATCTTCTTTCAGCTCATCGAAGGTCTTCAGGATCTTTTTCTTTCCCTCATAGCAGTAAGGATCAATGACGGCTGTTTCGGCGACAGCAATTTCCTTTTCTTCTGAAACAGGAGCGGCTTCCTGAAACATCTCTTTCTTTGCCTTCAGAAACCGCGCAAAAGAAGCGTTTTCCTCATGTTCCAGCTGATTTTCGTATTTCTTGACCTGCATTGAGAAACGGCGGGCACGAAGATAATCCTTCGCCGTCCCATAAACTGCCCCGGCTTCCTCTTCAGAGGGAGCCATCGCTGTTTTCCTCATCGTAGTACCTCCTCAGTGCTTTCAGACTGTCCTGATATTTCTTCATCACTTCCGCCGCCGTCTCAGCATCCATCGGCTGATTCAGCTGTCGGCGGAGGCGCTCTGTCGTCTTCTTCTGGGAAGCGGCCTTGATCTGACGCAGCGCCCCTTCCATTTTCTTAGGATCATAGGGCTCCTGATACGCCCAGCTTTCCGCAAGGCCCGAGATCAGATCCTTCTGTTCCTGCAGACGTGCCGCATCAATCAGACGGGCCGGCGTCACTTCATTCCAGGACCGGTAGGCGTCGACGATCAGATTCGCTACCTCGCTGTGCAGCGGATCCATCAGAAATCCGCCAGCCTCCGTATAGTGCTGCGCAGCCTGCCGCGAGGCAAGCATCATCGCAAGAATCTGTTCCTCTGCCTGCACCGTCCCATCCGGTGTACGGGCACTGGCATATGCTTCGTGCCGTGCAGGAAGCGAACGGTTCGAAGCATCCTTGTCCGCATTCACCTGAATCGTGAAGCCCGTCTGATCTTCAAGGACCTTGGCAAAATGTTCCCGGTCCACGGGATCACTCAGAGCCGCAATCTCTTTCTGCGCCTTTGCCGCATATTCCTTTTTCTCGAGATAATTTGCAAAATTGACGCTGCGCGAAAGATACGCGAGCATGAATTCCGGCCACACGATCTCCTGCTTTAACAGATCCTGAAGCGCTTCGGCGCCCCGCTGGCGGATGATTTCATCCGGATCCAGTTTGGTTATATTGCGGATCACGTGAACATCCGCCCCGGCAGCCAAAGCCATATGAGCAGCCCGCCAGGTTGCAGCCTGGCCTGCATCATCTCCATCGTAACAGAACACAAGGGTCGGACACAGATTTTTCATCAGTCCGATCTGATGCTCGGTGCACGAAGTGCCCAGGGTGCAAACCGCATTTTCAACGCCGGCTCTTGCCATGGCAATGACATCCGTCACGCCTTCACAGATATACAGCTTTCCCTGCTTGCGGGCAGCCGCCTTGGCGCGGTGTGCGTTATAGACAAGATCACTCTTATGGAAGAGCTCCGTATCATTGGTATTGATATATTTGCTCGGATTGTTCTTGTCGATTGTACGGGCGGAGAAGCCGATCGGGTTGCCATAGGCATCATGGATTGGAAATGTAATCCGCCCAGCAAAAACATCGCTCATCCCGAAGCTTCCCGGACGAACGACATTGCATGCGGCCATATCCTCTTCCTTATAGCCTTTGGCCTTGAGAAATTCATAGAGATGAGAGCCCGGCGGATTGTAGCCGATCTCAAATGTCTTGCGGACCTCACTGTCCAGACCGCGGCCGTCTAGATATTCCTTTTCCGCCTTTGCCTCAGGGGTATTGATCTGAAACATGCTGTAGCGGATCGTTTCCTTCAGAATCTTGTAGAGCGTTTCTTTGTGCGGATCAATCTGCCGTTCATCACCGTGGACCGACAGCGGGACGCCGACAATGGACGCCACCTCCTGTACCGCTTCCGGAAACGAAACGTTCTCATAGCGCTGCACAAATGTAAAAACATTTCCACCGGCCCCACAGACAAAACACTTGAATATCTGCCGGGAGGGGGAAATATGCATTGAAGGAGAATGATCATCATGAAACGGGCACAGCGCCCGATAATCATTGCCGGAGCGCTGCACCTTCAGATATTTGCTGACGACCTGAACGATATCCGCTTTCTGCCGTACAGCATCCACTTCTTCCTCAGGAATTCGCAAAGTTAAATCCTTTCTTTATTAGAACCGGATCTGAGCAAGGATATAGGAGCGCAGATCTTCCACCGACAGACGCTTCTGTTCCATCGTGTCACGATCACGCAGCGTCACCGTGCCGTCTTCCAGCGTCTGATCATCAACTGTCACGCAATACGGAGTACCGATCTCATCCTGACGGCGGTAGCGCTTGCCGATCGAACCGGAATCATCATATTCCGTCGCAAAGTCAAAGCTCAGCGACTGGCGGATCTCCATTGCCTTATCACCGTGTACCTTCTTGCGCAACGGCAGAACAGCACACTTCACCGGTGCAATGACCGGATGGAAATGCATTACGATACGCGTATCTCCGTTCTCAAGCTGTTCCTCATCATAGGCATCCGTAAAGAACATCAGGAACAGGCGTTCTACACCGACCGCCGGCTCCACGACATACGGCAGATACTTCTCATTGGTCTGCGGATCGAGATAGCGCAGATCTTCACCGGAAGCCTTCATATGATTTGTCAGATCGTAGTCGGTACGATCAGCGATACCCCAGAGCTCACCCCAGCCCCACGGGAATGCATATTCAATATCTGTCGTAGCCTTGGAATAGAAGGAAAGCTCTTCCTTCGAATGATCACGGAAGCGCAGATTCTCCTTCTTGCCGCCAAGCGACAGAATCCAGTTCATGCAGAACTGCCGCCAGTACGGGAACCACTTATCATCCTCACCCGGCTTGCAGAAGAACTCCATTTCCATCTGCTCAAACTCACGGGTACGGAAAATGAAGTTGCCCGGCGTAATCTCATTGCGGAAGCTCTTGCCGATCTGACCGACGCCAAACGGCAGCTTCTTGCGGTACGCACGCTGAATGCTGCGGAAATCTACGAACATGCCCTGGGCCGTTTCCGGACGCAGATAAACCGTGCTCTTGGCATCTTCCAGCGTTCCCTGGAACGTCTTGAACATCAGGTTGAACTGACGGATCGGCGTAAAATCGTGTCCACCGCAGTCGGGGCACGGAATGTTGTTGTCCTTGATGAACTGCTCCATCTGCTCATTGGTCCATCCTTCACAGGACACTTTGCCCTGCGACCAGTTCTCAATCAGCTGATCCGCCCGATGACGCGTATGGCATTTGCGGCAGTCCATCATCGGATCCGAGAATCCCTTCAGATGACCCGAAGCCTCCCAGACACGCGGATTCATCAGAATCGCCGCCTGCAGCTCCACATTGTTCGGATCTTCCTGAATGAACTTCTTCTGCCATGCCCGCTTGATGTTATCCTTCAAAAGAACACCGTAAGGACCAAAGTCCCAGGCATTGCTCAGGCCGCCGTATATTTCAGACCCCGGGAAAACAAAACCGGTATTCTTTGCATGCGAAACAATTTTATCGAACGTCTTTTCCATATCGAAACTGATAACCCCCGAATATATATTAAGCCGTATGCAGTATACCACCACGCCAAAGCCCCTTCAACGCCACGCGGCCTCTACAACAAAGGGTTTCAGCGATGAAACAGGCTCCACATGCCGAAGAAAAAGAAGCTTTTTCCACGCCGGAATCTGTGAAAAAAATGACCCGTAGAAGGAAGACCCTGCCCAAAGGTATCAGCGCACCTGACGGTACAGGTTCCATGACTTCAGATACATGCTGCCATGGATTTCGAAGAAGGACTCCAGAATGTCATTAATCCAGTCCGCCTTTGCTACCAGAGGCTTGAGAATTTCAAGATGCTCCAGCTGCGCCTTGTTCACCAGTCGGAACTGGCGAAGCTCTTGCGGCGTACGGACCAGCGCATGCTCCTTCAACGTACAGGCAGGACAGAGAAAGCCGCCTGCTGCCGCCGAGATTGACTGCACATGCACATCTCCGTCAATTGCACAGCCATCCACCTGCGGACCGATGCCGAAAAGATCCAGACTCCGCGCCATATAGACAGCAAGCACCAGATCGCTGCGCTCATCCTGATCTACCAGGGTAAATGCCTGTTCACAAAGATCATAGATTGTTTCCGGATTCACGCCGACGGCCTGCTCACTGCTCAGATTATCAGCGATTTCTGCGATCACAGCCGCCGTACACTGTGCCTTCAGATCGGTATGAATATGCGAATAGAACTGTTTTGTTTCCGCGGTACGCAGCGCAAAGATCGTCCTGCCCGGCTTATAGTCAAACAGAAATTCACCCTTCGTATACGGAAAAAGAGACGCCGCATTTTTGCTTGTCAGCTTGCGGATGCCGCGCGCACTCAGCGTGATCCGTCCGTACTGCCGCGTAAGCACCGTCACAAGCGCCCCGTTTTCCCGATAATCCGTCTGATTCAGAATCAGTCCCGTAACCCGATCATTCATCAATCGTCAATATTTCCGTATCCGAAGGTCTCAATCGCGCGGTCCTTGTTGCGCCACTCATTTTCAACCCGGATAAAAAGCGTGAGATGAACCTTGTGCCCGAGAAGCTTCTCAATATCACGCTGCGCTTCCTGCGTAATCCGGCCGAGCATTGCACCGTGCTTGCCGATCAGGATGCCCTTCTGGCCATCCTTTTCCACCAGCACCAGCGCATCGATATGCTCGACGCCGTCCTCTTCCGTTTCTCTGCGCTCCACAAGAACACCGCTGGCATGCGGCACTTCCTGCTGCGCACAGTAAAGGATCTTCTCCCGAACGATTTCCGCAATCTGGAAGTCTTCCGAAGAATCCGTAATCTCATCCGCCGGATAGAGAGCCTCACCCTCCGGCAGATAGCTGATCGTCGTATCAATCAATTCTCTGAAATCATTTCCTTCCAGAGCCGAGATCGGGAAGAATTCCGCAAACCGGAACCGTTTCTGCCAGCTCAGCAGGTTTTCCAGAACCTCTTCCTTCGTCATCCGGTCGATCTTATTGAAAATCAGAAACACCGGAACACCGGCATTCTGAACCATGCGCAGCACAAACTCATCCCCGCGCCCGAACGATTTCGTCCCGTCAACCACAAGATAGATCAGATCGGTTCCGGCAAGGACATTGCCCGTCTCCTGGAACATCCGCTCCTCAAGACGGTTCGTACTTTTATGTACGCCCGGCGTATCGGTGAAGACGATCTGCGCATCCGGACGGTTGACAATGCCGCGGATCTCACTGCGCGTCGTCTGTGCCTTTTCGGATACGATGGCGATCTTCTGTTTCACCAGAGCATTGATCAGCGTACTTTTACCGGCATTGGGACGTCCCGCCAGCGCAACAAATCCGCTCCTCATCGAAGCACATCCTCTTCCAGAAACTGCATCGGCAGAAGCGCCTCAATATCCGTATCCACTTCTTCCCTGCCGTTGGTCAGATAGATCGGCATATGTTCATCGGTCAGCTCCGCAAACACCTGCCGGCAGATGCCGCACGGTGCCGCAATCCGCGGACCATCGCTGACAATCGCCAGCGCCACCAGATCCTTCTTGCGATAGCCGTTGGAATACGCCGCAAACACTGCATTGCGCTCGGCACAGCTCGTCGCCCCGAAAGAGGCATTTTCAATATTGGCACCCCAGAACACTTTTCCGTCCGCTGTTTCAATCGCCGCTCCGACATGGTATTTCGAATACGGCGCATAGCTGTTTTTCTGTGCCTTCCAGGCCTCGGCAATCAGTTCTTCCTTTTTCATCTTTTTTCCGCTCCTTTCAATTTCTTTATTTTTATGAAATATGCCTGATCAGAATGATGATGGCACAGGCAAGTGACGCAACTCCCGCCACCAGCACCGCTCCTGCCGCCAGATCCTTGATCATTTTGATCCGCGCATCTTCTTCCATCGTATACAGGTCGCACAGCTTTTCGATGCATGTATTGAGCATCTCGGATGCGACCACCATTCCGATGCACACAATGACCGCAATCCATTCCCCAGCAGAAAGCTTCAGAACAAATCCTGCCATCACTGCACACAGAGCCAGAATGTACTGCACACGGATGCCGCTGTCTCTGAACCCGTCTGCAAGACCAGCAAACGCCGGCAGAAATTTTTTCTTCAGGCCCTTCATTTCCGCGGCATCACCGGATCAAGAATCTCGTCCTGCAGCGCAAACATCACCTTTTCATCTTCCGGCTTCATATGATCATACCCGCAGCAGTGCAGCAGACCATGGGTAAAAAGAAAGCAGATTTCACGCTCCACGCTGTGACCGTACAGAGCGGCCTGACGTCTGGCATAGTCGATATTGATGAAAAGATCCCCCAGATCCTCCTCCTCTTCTTCCAGTTCATTGGCAAAGGAATAATCGCGCGCCGCAAAGCTGATCACGTCCGTCGGCCTGTCGATTCCCCGATAGTCACGGTTGATCACGTGAATCGTACGCGAACGCACAAAGGTGACAGAAATGGTGCAGGTCGGAGCCAGATGAAGCTTTTTTTTAGCATTGGCAGCGATCTTTTCAAAATCCTTCCGGTACATTTCAACGGGCTGATTGGTCCGGTTGATCAGCGTTATTTCCATGGGCTTTGCGTGCTCCTGTCTGCCTTTCAGTATAGCACCTGAACTCTCGAATCCCTTATTGACCATGTCAGCGGATACGCTAAAATGAAAACAGTTTTACATGATCTTTACGTTCGGGGGAAATTAATGGAGCTGTCATCCATTCAATGGGACATGATTCTTGGCGGGTTCGGCCTTTTCATGTTCGGCATTGAGTTCATGGGAAGCGGTCTCAAATCCGTGGCGGGCGACCGCATGCGCACGTATATTGACCGCTACACTTCCAAACCATGGAGCGCGATGCTAATAGGATTTGTCATTACCGTCCTGATGCAGTCATCATCCGCATCCACGGCAATTACCATTGGTCTTGTACGGGCCGGGCTCATGACGCTCTCACAGGCGGCCGGCATTATTCTCGGCGCCAACATCGGCTCCACCTTTACGGCTCTTCTGATCTCTCTCAACATTGGTAAGGCAAGTCTCTACATCGTCTTTGCCGGCTGTATGCTCATATGTTTCTCCAAGAAGCGAAAAATACAGTATATGGGCAATGTGCTGCTCGGCTTCGGCCTGATCTTCTATGGCCTGAGTGCCATGGGCGACAGCCTGACGGCACTCAAGGATTTGCCGGAGTTCAGCGCCTTCGCTCTTAAAATGAGCAACAGCCCTGCTCTGAGCCTTGGAACCGGCATCGTCATGACGATGATCGTACAGTCTTCTGCAGCGACGATCGGCGTCATTCAGAAGCTGTTTGATGCCGGCGCCATTACCCTGTCAGCAGCGCTGCCCTTCATCTTCGGTGCAAACATCGGTACGACAATCACCGGCATTCTTGCCGCCATGGGCGGATCGCTCAGCGCAAGACGGACCGCGTGCATGCATACGGTATTCAATATCTTCGCCTGCATCGGAGGAATGCTGCTCAGAAAGCCCTATACGGCATTGATTGTGGCGATGACGAATCACTTCTCCCTTTCGCCGATGATGGAAATCGCGTTTACCAACATCACCTTCAATTCGGCGGCAGCCCTGATTCTGTTCCCGTTCCTGAAGCAGTTTGTCGCTCTTATCTGCCGGATTATTCCGGGCGAAGAACCGCAGCGTCCGCAGATCGACATCAACAGTCTCGATGCATCACTTGCTCTGCAGCTGCCGGCAGCCGCTATCTTCGAAGCTGAAAAAGCGATGGAACAGATGGTTAAGATCGTCCATGAAGACATCAAGGAAACGCGGCAGTTCTTCAATTCCAAAGGAACCGCCGACGATAAGCAGATGCTGGATCAGGAAGAATCCCTCATCAACAACTGCGACAAGCGCATCACCGACTTTCTGATCAGCGTCTCGATGCGAGCGTCGATTCCACCTTCCGACAAGGAAGATATCCGGATCAACCTGGAAACGGTGAAGAACCTGGAAAGAATCGGCGACCTTGCCATGAACCTGGAAGAGTTCTACCTCATGGTCAATGAAGATAACGGCAGCTTCTCTGCAAATGCCATGAAGGACATCAATTCCATGTATGACTATCTTTCCGAAATGCTGGATCAGGCATGGAAGATTCATCAGAGCCGTGATGACAGCCTCTTCCCTGCCCTGATGGTGATGGAGGCGAAGATGGATGCCCTGGAAGTATCGGCCCGCAACGCCCATTTTGTACGCATGGAAAAAGGCGAATGCAACAGTGCCGTCGCCGGTTCCGTCTTCACGGATATTCTGGCGACGCTGGAACGTATGGGTGACCATTGCGTCAATATCGCGACCTCGGCTCTCTCCGCAGCCAATGATCCCGATAAGCTCAAGCATAATCAGGAAACAATACAAAGTTCCCAGGACGATGCCAGACGGAACTGACACAATCCCTGAAGGCTCTCCAAAAAGGTTGGGGGAGAAGCCCAAAACCTTGGGGGAGACTTTGGGGGAGAAAGCGTGTTGAGTTTGGGGGAGACTTTGGGGGAGAGGCCCTGAAATGACTCTGAAATGAAAAAGGTCCGGAAGCTGCCGGGTTCACAGTGATGTGACCTTTGGCTTCCGGATTTTCTTGTGGGGCAGTATGACAGAAGAGATGATCCTCTGTCATCGATCTGGCAGGAGTGCTGCGTCAACGACTTTCCTCCGTATTATTTATCTAATGAGGTATCCTGCTTGCCGCTTTGTTTACTGTATGGGCCGCGCTTCTTTCCGGTAGAAGTATGAACGTCTTCGCGGCTGCGAGGTATCGCAAGCATTGGTTTCTGCTCACGTGTTGCCCAAAGGATTCTGTTGCGGGTGTATTCGAAATTACTGACGCCTCTGGATTGTCTTTTGAGATCCTTTGGCAGGACGTTAAATCCCTCCATGGGGCCGTTGGACAGTCGTGTCATCATCTCGTTAGAGTTCTTTCTGTCAGCTCCGGAGATGTAGGTAAAAGAGTTGACGATGTTGTCATGATACGTCTTCAGAGTGACAGCAATCTCCCTGAACATGGAGAGATCACTGTTCTGATAAGTATCAATGATCTTATTCAGATCTTCCGAAGCTCCTTCGGGATCGTTGACGTGTCTCTTATTGAATTGGACATACAATTCTTTGAGGTCACGAATCTTCGAAAAGTTCTTGTCCAGTCCCAAGAAATTCTTCTCATAAACGTAGGGATCAAAGTAATATTCATTTCCGCGTTTTGAAGTACGCCAGCCAGCCGTGAAGTCGATGTCATCATGATTTTTCAGAAGGAAGTAGTCATAACGTCTCAGATAAGTGACCTCGCGTGATTCACGCATCGTCTTATGGCTTGCGTTATTTCTGTAATTCTTTTCTTTCAGTTCCTTTCTGTCGAGCTCCTGATATTTCTTCATGACCATGCGAATATACTGCCTGATCCGGTTGATGATCAGCTGAATCACATGAAAACTATCAACGATCGCAATGGCATTGTAGAAGTATCTCTGCACGTAATTGATATATGGCTTGTACATATCGCAGATCAGATACTTGACGCCTGCACGCTCTTCCCTCGGGATATTGAGGAAGTATTCCTGTGAAGTGCTCTCATAGCTGTTTGGCAGCATATCAATCACCTGACCGCTCTTGAAATCCATGATTACCAGGCTGTACAGATCTCTACGGTCATATACCATGTGAACCTCATCCACACAGATCGCCTCCGTGAATTTCAGGCGGGGCATATTCACGTACTGCATAAATGTTGTCATAACATAGGTATCTGATACATTGAAGCGTACAGCAACCTGCCTGGCCGTGACATGCAGGTCTTTCATCTCATTTACGATCATGATCGGGACCAGCGAGGTGTTCTGCTTGTAGTCCTCCAGAAAATTGAATCGGTCGTGCGTATAGAAATTACAGTTTCGGCAGTGCCACTTGCGTTCTTTGACGTGCAGAATCAGCTTATAGCCGTCCTGCATGACAGGGTGGTTTACCTTTCGCACACGAATACCTTTAGATTCCATCCGGCATCCGCATTCAGGGCAGAACATCACCTGATCTTTCTTCTGCAGAGTGACCTCAATAGTGTCGCTGCTTATCTGAACATCGGTGACGTCTGCAGAATCATCACCAAGTCTCAAAATCCTTGTTATACTTTCTTTGTTAATCATCGCTCCTTCGTCGTTGACTCAGCAATCACCATGATAGGAGCGAAAAAGAGTGGCTGGCAAGGTATATCCCCGCTGGTCACTCTTTCCTTTTATTCTTGAAATATGTCAATAAAATTCAAATGAATCCCGGTCCCCCAAAGTTGAATTCAGGAGGTCCCCCAAAGTGGTCCCCCAAACTTCACTCCCCCAAGGATTTTGGAGACCCTCCCTGAACCGGCAGCTGTAGGAATCCTTCTGCGGCTGCCTTTTCTGTTACGATATAGAAGAAATGAAAAGCTCTGAAACCAAACAGCTCCTTATCGAAGGTCTCAAGGAATGCATGCGCCGCAAGCAGCTCGAAGACATCACCGTACGTGAAATCGTCGAAGCCGCCGGCGTATCAAGGCAGACCTTCTATCGCAGCTACCTCGACAAGTATGACCTGGCCAATCAGTACTTTGATCAGCTGCTGAATCTTTCCTTTGCCGAAATGGGCAGCGGAAAGACACTTCACGAAAGCCTGGTCCGCAAATTCGAATACATCCGCAGCGAACGCATCTTCTTCACCAATGCCTTCCGCACCGATACGCAAAACAATCTGAAACAGCACGACTTTGAGATGATCACCGCCTTCTATGACAATCTGATCCGCGAAAAAACGCATCACGATCCGGATCCGGAAATTCAGAACCTGCTGGAAATGTACTGTCAGGCAAGCATATACAAGACGGGCCAGTGGATCCTTTCCGGAATGGAAACTGCGCCCAATGACCTTGCCAATCTCATGATCGATGCCATGCCGCCAAAACTCTACGCCCTCTTTGAACGTCTCCACGTCATTGACTGATCTGCTTGTGAAAGTGTTACAGTTGTCCTCTTGTGTAACACCTTTTTGTTTCTGCCATCTGATAGTCTTTAAACAGATGTGAAGTAATTCACGAAAAGGAGATCATCAAATGGCTAATCGCATTTCACTTAACGGAACTTCGTATCATGGCTTCGGCGCCATCAAGGAGATCATACCCGAAGTCAAAAGCAGAGGCTTCCACAAGGCTTTCATCGCCTCCGATCCGGATCTGATCAAGTTCCATGTCACGGAAAAGGTCACAAAGCTTCTCGACGAATCCGGCCTGCCCTATGAAATCTATTCCGATATCAAACCGAATCCGACCATCGAAAATGTCCAGCATGGTGTACAGGCATTCAAGGACTCCGGCGCCGACTACATTCTTGCCATTGGCGGCGGCTCTTCCATGGATACGTCCAAGGCCATCGGCATCATCATTGCCAACCCCGAATTCGCAGACGTACGTTCCCTGGAGGGTGTAGCACCTACCAACAATCCGAGCGTCCCGATCATCGCCGTACCTACGACCGCCGGAACGGCTGCCGAAGTAACGATCAACTACGTCATCACCGATGTTGAAAAGCAGCGCAAGTTCGTCTGCGTCGATACGCATGATATGCCAATCATTGCCGTCGTCGATCCGGACATGATGTCTTCGATGCCCAAAGGCCTGACTGCTTCCACCGGCATGGACGCCTTGACGCATGCAATTGAAGGCTATACGACAAAAGCCGCCTGGGAGATGACCGACATGTTCCACCTCGAAGCCATCCGTCTGATTTCGGAAAATCTGCGTGCCGCCGTTGCCAACGATCCGAAGGGCCGCGAAGGAATGGCACTTGGCCAGTACATTGCCGGCATGGGCTTCTCCAACGTCGGCCTAGGCATTGATCATTCCATGGCTCATACGCTCAGCGCCCATTACGATACGCCGCACGGTGTCGCCTGCGCCATGTTCCTGCCGATCACAATGGAATTCAACCGCGAATATACGGGAGAAAAGTATCGTGAAATCGCAAGAGCCATGGGCGTCAAGGGCGTCGATGAAATGAGCCAGGAAGAGTATCGCGACGCCGCCATCAACGCGGTTAAGCAGCTCTCCAAAGATGTCGGCATCCCCGAAAAGAACGAAAAGATCCGTGAAGAAGATCTCGATCAGCTCGCCGAAGATGCACTGAACGATGCCTGCTATCCGGGCAATCCCCGCGAAGCGACCAAGGAACAGGTCATTGCCATGTTCCGCCAGCTGATGTAATCCAAATAATACAATCGCAACACACGCTGCCGGACCGTTGTTCCGGCAGCGCTTTTCTAATATGAAAGATAGAGAAAAAGAAAAAAGGAGCTGATTGCTCAGCCCCTGCGGTTCTGTGTATTCTTTTCCGCCTCTTCACTGTAGCGCTCAATGATCTTCTGCACCAGAGGATGACGGACCACATCGTCACTTGTCAGCTCCAGAATGGCAATATCATCGATGCCCTTGAGAATGCCGGCCGCCTGGATCAGGCCGCTTGGCGTACGGGAATCGAGATCGATCTGCGTAATGTCGCCCGTAATGACCATCCGCGAATTAAAGCCAAGCCGGGTCAGAAACATCTTCATCTGCGCCGGCGTCGTATTCTGTGCCTCATCGAGAATTACAAACGAATCATCCAACGTCCGTCCGCGCATATAGGCAAGCGGCGCAATCTCAATCACACCGCGCTCAATCAGATTCTCCGTCTTCTCCACGCCGAGCATATCATGCAGCGCATCATAGAGCGGCGTCAGATAGGGATCCACCTTCTCCTTCATGTCTCCCGGCAGAAAACCGAGAGATTCACCTGCCTCTACCGCCGGCCGCGTCAGAACAATCCGTTTCACATCGCCTTTTTTCAGTGCCGTTACCGCCTTGATCACCGCCAGGAACGTCTTTCCGGTACCGGCCGGTCCGATCGCAAAGGTAATGCTGTGGGAGTCCATCGCCTTCACAAAGGCATACTGCCCCTTCGTCTTAGGCGCAATGGCACGTCCCGTCAGGGTGCGGCCAATGATTTCATTGCCGAACTCATTGAAACTCACCTTTTCGTTCTTTGTCACCAAACGGCAGGCATAGATCACATCCTGCCGGGACACCGGCTGATTCTTTCGAGCAATCTCATACAACGCCAGAAGAACATCGTGAATCTGCTCGTATACCGCATCGCTGCAGTCCCTGATTGTAAATGTATTATCCCGGAACGAAATTTCCTTTCCGAAACAGTCGCACAGAGTTTCAAGATTGCTGTCGGAGGTACCGACCAGGCTCATCGCCTGCGACGAAGTCATGGACTCCAGGCGAATGGATTTTGTCTCTTCCAAGGAATGATCCCCTTTCCACTAATACGTTTATTCTAACGCATCGTGCCGAAAAAAAGAGACTGCGCATCAGCGCAGTCCGGATTTTCAGTGCTTGCGGTTCTTACGCGCGTTCTTACGGGCTTCTTCCGACTTCAGCCGGCGCTTCACACCCGGCTTAACGTAGAACTCCCGCTTCCGCACCTCAGCAAGGGTACCGGCGCGGGATACGGAACGCTTGAAACGGCGCATCGCATCATCAAGACTCTCATTTTCATGAAGAACGATTCTTGTCATCCCTGATCACCTCCCCTCAAAGCCAAGCTATTCTATCAAAATCATTTTCATCAATCAAGATGCCACGGATTGTTTTCATCCGGATCCGTCGGATCCCAGCCTCGCCGCTCATCATTGACATCAATCGTAACCGGCGTCGGCTTGCCCAGCGGCCCCGGATTCTCTTCATCATCGTAAAGCTCCACCGGCGTACCGATCGGACAATTGTCATAGATCCACTTCTCATCTTCCACGCACAGCCGGATACAGCCCATGGATGCCTTGGTACCGAGCTTGTTGTACTCCAGATATTCCAGATTTCCGGGATCCGGTGAAAAATAAGGAACCGAATGAAACAGGATATTCCCGACAATACGGCACGCATACTGCCCGTACACACCACCGAACAGCGACCGCCACCGGTACTTCTCTGTAATCGAATAACTGCCCAGCGGCGTCGCCGTCCCCGTCGAACATACCATGGCTTTAATGGGAATCGAATATTCCTGATTCTCATCCATCAGATATACCGTCACCGTATTGGCGGCCCGATTGATCCGGATCGAATACGGAACAGCCACATCCGGAACTTCGATGCGCTTCACAGGAAACGTCTCGGTTTTCACATTCCCGTTGCGATCCATTGCCTCAACGATCGCCTGTGAGGAATCGTTTTGCGTATCGATGGTCCAGGTGCCGGGAGCCAGGGTGTCTGACTTCTCCAGCGCACCGTCGATTGGATCTGTTACCGAAAGAACGTGTTCCGCAATGGTGGAATCATCCTCATCGGGCAGAACAACGACCTCCGACTGCGCCAGCTCAATCAAAGGATCCGACGTATCGACGACGCTCACATCAGCCTCACTCTGAACTGTGGAAGACAAGCCAAAGTGATCCCTGCGCTTCAGCGTCAGCTCCACCGGGTAGCTGCCAACCGTCATCGTATCAATATTGCCGCTGACCGACACAAGACCCGCAGTGTCACTGAAAAGGCTCTTCAGATCACCGATCGCTTCCCCGTATTCGACCTGTACACTGCTCGCTGCCGCTTCCTTTTTCAGCTGATTCTTCACAGCCGAATGATCAACGCCCATCACGATGGCAAGCGCCGCAGCCGCTCCCATGGCCGTCAGCACATATTTGGCTTTCTTTCTGAGTCTACGCATCCCCTTCCCCCGATCACATGCAAAAGGCCCGGCAGCCGCCGGACCACACGATTACATCAGATCAACACCATGGCTGGTTCCAATACGCTCAGCACCGGCGTCAATCATTTCCTTCAGCTCTTCCTTCGTACGCACGCCGCCCGATGCCTTCACCTTGACAGGTGTACCGGCGACGGCTTCCTTCATCAGCTTCACATCGGCCACCGTAGCTCCGCCGGTCGAGAAACCGGTGCTTGTCTTGACAAAGTCAGCTCCGGCCGCTGCCGCATCTCTGCATGCCCGCACCTTTTCTTCATCCGTCAGCAGGCAGGTTTCAATAATGACCTTCAGAACATGGTCGCCAGCCGCTTCCTTGACCGCCTTGATCTCGGAGGTAACATAAGCATCATCTCCATCCTTCAGACGGCCAATGTTCAAAACCATATCCACTTCATCGGCACCGTTGGCAATGGCATCCTTCGTTTCGAAAACCTTCGTCGCTGTCGTATTGGCGCCCAGCGGAAAGCCGATCACGCACGCTGCCTTGACGGTTGTCCCGGCAAGCTGCGGCTTCACAAAGGGAATCCAGCACGGATTTACCATCACGCTGGCAAAGTCGTATTTCTTTGCCTCGTCGACGATTTTCTGAACGGCATCCTTTCCGGTTTCCGGCTTCAAAAGCGTATGATCGATATACTTGGACAGTTTCATGAATCTTCTCCTTCCCCATTATTCATCCAGTATTTCTGAATCACTTCACGGGCAATGGCGTCATCTCCCTCATACGGCTCACGGCCGTATTCGCGGTAGATGAACTTTTCATCTCCCTTTCCCATAATAATGATTGTATCCCCTTCCGAGGCAATTTCCACCGCCGAACGGATCGCGTCGTAACGATCCTCAATGATCACATATGGCTTCGTATGAATTCCCGAAGCGATCTGCTGCGCAATATCAACCGCCTTCTCATTGCGGGGATCATCTTCCGTCAAAATGATCATGTCCGCATAGCGGTCCAGCAGCTGACCGAAGATCGGACGCTTCGCCGTATCACGCTTGCCGGCGCTGCCGGTGATCGCAATGATCCGGCGGTCCTTCGGCGTAATGGCCGTCGCAAAGTGGCACACCTGCTCAATGCCGTCCGGCGTATGGGCAAAATCCACCAGCACATTGAACGGCTGACCGCACTCAATCCGTTCCATTCGTCCCTCAATCTGCCGGATATGCTTGAGACCCGGCATGATCTGTTCCATCGCCAGCCCGCTCTCATGCAAAGCTGCGATCGCGGCTACGACGTTGTAGATGTTGAACAGCGCTACGAGGTTGGTTTCCATCTCATACTCCATTCCGCCAACCTGAAGTACAAACAGAGTCTTATCCTTGAGCAGCTGGTACTTTACAACCTGATAGTCCGCATCGTGATCAATGCCATACGTCACGACCCGGCACTTGCAGTCCTGCACAATCCGCATTCCAACCGGATCATCCACATTGGTGATGGCTACCGCCGAAGGCTTCAGATGATCGAAGAACTTCTTCTTGGCCTGGAAATAGTTTTCCATCGTCCCGTGATAGTCCAGATGATCATGAGTCAGATTCGTAAAGATGCCGTAGTCAAAGTCAATCGAATCAATGCGGCCCTGATCAATGCCGATGGAGCTGGCCTCCAGAGCACAGCACTGGATTCCGGCTTCCACCATTTCATGCAGAATGCCGTGCAGATCATCGATATCCGGCGTCGTCAGCAGCGGCGGCAGCTTCACCTGCCCGTATTCAATCGAAATCGTTCCGATATAGCCGGTCGGCGCATAGGGGTTCATGATGTCGCGGATGATGCAGGCAATCGAACTCTTGCCATTGGTGCCGGTAACCCCGAACATCTTCATCTTGTGGCTCGGATGACCGTAGAACGCATCCGCCACCTGGTTGAATACCGCATTGACATCCTTGACCTTGATATAGATCACATCCGGATTCTTGTTTTCAATTGTCTCCGAATGAACAATGACCTTTGCACCGTTGGCAATGGCCTGATCCACAAAGCGATGGCCGTCAAACATCATGCCTTTTTCGCAGAAGAAAATGGAATCCGGCCGCTTCTTGCGGGAATCAGCCATCAGACTCTTGATCTCAATATCCGGAACATTTTCAAACAATTCACTCAGCTTCATCGTCTATTTCTCCAAACAGAACATGATCCTCGAACCGCTGAATCCTCACACGGTGCATCGATCCCCTCGCAATTCTTCCGGGAACCCGAACCTCAAAGTACTGCGACGCATGTCCCGGTGTATAGCTTCCGTGATCCTTTTCCATCAGAACATCTGCGTCTCTTCCGATCCAGCTGCGCTTATAAGCGTCATACATTTCTTCTGAAAGCGCGAGCATCGTCTCCGCTCGTTCTTTCTTAACCGCTTCTGCCACCTGCTTCATCGAAGCAGCCCGTGTCCCCTGACGCAGGGAATAAGGGAAGACATGAAGGAAGCTGAACCCGCAGCGCTTCACAAAGTCACGTGACTCCTGAAACTCCTGTTCACTTTCCTCAGGAAATCCAACCATCAGATCCGTCGAAATCGCAAGATCAGGTACTTCCTGATGCAGCAGACTAATTTTAGCATGATAATCTTCGGCCGTATAAGGACGCCCCATTCGTGCAAGCACCCCATCGCTGCCGGACTGCAGCGGGATGTGCAGATGGCGTGCCACTCTTGGACTGGATAAAAGTGAAATCAAATGATCGTCGATCTCAGAGATCTCAATCGAAGAAATGCGGATGCGCTGAAACGACGTCTCATTCAACAGCCGTTCAATCAGATCGGCAAGACTCACGCCGTACTCCTGTCCGTACCGGCCCGTATGAATGCCGGCCAGAACAAGTTCATGATGGTGTACACTGAGCTGCCTGGCCCGATCAACGGCGATATCCGGATCCAGCGAACGCTGCCTTCCGCGGGCATAGGGAATGATGCAATAGGTGCAGAACTGATTGCATCCATCCTGCACCTTCAGAAAGGCACGCGTCGTATCCTCAAAGACATCCAGCGGAAGATCCGTAAAGGTGTGTATTTGTTCGGCATCCGCTACTGCCGTTTCCTTTTCATGACTGCTCAGCCACTGTTCCAGAAGATCCGGGATCTGATCCTTCGCAGCGCTGCCGACAAGAATGTCCGCGTCACTTAACGCATCTGGCGCAACCTGCACATAGCAGCCGACCATGACCAGCGCCGCATCCGGATACAGACGCTTCAGCCGGTGCATCATCTGCCTGCTTTTCTGGGCCGCCGTATTGGTGACGGCGCAGGTAAAAATGATGACAGCGCTGCAGCACTGCCCCTCTTCTGCCCGCTGCCAGCCTCTTTGTTCCAGCATGCCGGCAACTGCCTGCGCTTCATAGTGATTCACCTTGCAGCCAAGATTATGAATCAGAAATGTTTTCATGAACGCTCTTCACTCCAGGCTCCGATCGCACTGAGACAATACATCGCTGCCGTCTCGGCGCGAAGAATCCGCGGCCCGAGACTGACCGGTACGGCGCCTTTGTCCATTACCTGTTGTACCTCAGTTTCCGAAAAACCGCCTTCCGGCCCGATGATCACCACAATCTTTCTGCCGTGAACTGTTGAAAGAATGCCTTTGCCGGCTCCGGCTTCCTTTTCATAGGGAATCATGACACAGTCGAAGGCACTGAAATCCAGCTGTGAAAAAGAAACCGGCATTGCGATATCCGGAATCCGGTTGCGCTTGCACTGCTCGCTGGCTTCCTGAAGTATTGCTTGCCAGCGGTCCGTCTTTTCCTTTTTTGCATGAACGACGCAGCGGCTGCTTTCAAAGGGAACGATCCGGTTCACACCAAGCTCCGCCGCCTTCTGCAGAACAAGCTCAAACTTTTCGCGCCGGATCAATGCCATGGCAAGCGTAACATCCACCGGCAGCTCACGCTCCCTTGGATCGGCCTCCAGAACCTTTGCCTCGAAGCTGCTGCCGTTAACATAGGCATCCGCAAAGTAGGCATCGCCATGATAAACAAGCCGCACCGTTTCATGGTGCAGCTTAAGGACATCACGGGCATGGTGGGCCTGAGCCATGGTAAAGGTATAGATGCTTCCGATGGTCAGCGGCTCTTCACAGAAAAACTGCTGCATGATCAGTTCTTTGATTCCTTTCGCTCTTCCTCGTCTTGGTAATCCCTGACTTCGACCTTGATTTCCAGAACCTTGCGGCGGTCAGCCTTTGTAACGGTGACATGAAGGCGGTCAAAGTCAAATGATTCGCCGACCGCAGGAATATGATCCAGTTCATGGATCACCCAGCCCGATACCGTGATGAAGTCATAGTCCTCTTCATCCTCCGGATGCACGTCAAAGCGGTCCAGCATATCGTCAATATCCGCGTCACAGCGCACCAGGAATGTATGATCATCAAGACGCTGGTAATACTCCTTGACGACATCATGTTCATCCCAGATCTCGCCGACCAGCTCTTCGATGATGTCCTCCATCGTCACGATGCCGGCCGTTCCGCCATACTCATCCAGTACCACCGCCAGATGGGCCTTGGCTCCCTGCAGCTGCTTGAGCACCGTTGAAATCTTAACGTTTTCCGTCGTATAGATGACCGGTGTAATGATCTTCCGCAACATCCCGTGTTCCCTGTCCCGGTACATCATGTTATAGAAATCCTTTTCATGAATGACGCCGACAATATTGTCGATGCTTGTTTCATACACCGGCAGACGGGAGAAACTGTTCATGGAAAAGACGTTGGCAACTTCCTTGAGACTTGCATTGATCGGAATCGCCACCACTTCCACGCGCGGCGTCAGAATGTCCTTGACATCCAGATCATTGAACTCGATGGCGGCCGAAATCAGATCCGATTCATGTTCCTCAAGATCCCCGTCCTTTTCCGCCTCATCAACCATTGTGATCAGCTCATCCGAAATATCCGGATCCTTGTTCTCAACCTTGAACAGCTTCGACGTCAGATACTGCCAGCCCTGAAACACCAGTCCAAGCGGGCGGAAAAGAACCATGATGAAACGCACAAAGCTCAGCGTACGAATGGCGAAACGCTCCGGAGACTGCTTGGCAAAGGTCTTCGGCGTAATCTCACCGAACAGAAGTACAACCAGCGTAATGACAATCGTCGAAACCGTCGGCCCCTCTGTCTCTCCCAGCCAGCGGGTGAACAGAATCGTACCCAGCGTAGCCGAAAGAATATTAACGATATTGTTTCCGATGAGAACGGATGTCAGAAAACGATCATAATTGTCCAGAACCTTCAGAACCCGGCCGGCACCGCTGTCGCCATCATTCTCCATGGCTTTCAGGCGAATCCGGGAAGCACTCGAATATGCGGTTTCAACCGCAGAAAAAAGGCCGGAAAACAGAATCAGAACGATGAGCGCAAAAACAAGCATCTGTGACGCGGCGTTCATATTTCTTTCTCCATTCTGAAATTCGGCTTGCAACAGTGACTATATTGATCTGAATCCATATACCCTTTCCTTTGTTGAATAGCGCGATTATACCATCAGAACCGGTTTCCTACAATGCCGCTCCGATGTCCTGAAAATTCTGAACAATCCAGTCCGGATGCACCGGAAGCGCGAAGAGATCCGTCTGCGCAGACATCGCCGAACTGACCAGAATGGTCTTCATGCCCGCCATGGACGCCGGAGCAAGAATCGTTTCCGCCTGTCCGGACACAACGATCATGTCATTGGCTCTGCCTGCCTTCATCCCTGTCACAACCGGCACAACGGCGGAAGAAAAGCTGTCCAGACGCAATGGTTCCTGATGGGAGGCAGCCGCAAGCATCTGAACCAGAGCTCCCCCGGCCAGAACATCGACACTGCCCCGGCGGCGCTTGAGGCTGGCCGAGAGGCTGACAAGCTGCGTCCCCTGTTCGATCAGGTTCAACTGATCCGAAAAGTCATCCATCGTTCCCTGAACACGGTCGCCGATCACAATATAATCCGGAGCCAGCGATTCCTCAAAACCGGCCGCCAGAAAGCTCTCCCTGACCGCCCGGCTGCCGCAGAACATCACCCTGCGCTTTTCCGGTGCATTCTTCCGCAGAAACGCCGCAGCAGCCTGCGGAAGAGTCAGAATATGATTGTCTTCAACGCTCAGCCCGGCCTGCTGATAAACCTCAGCGATCTGGGCAGCAGAGCGGACCGTTTCCATGTTCAGAAGCAGCGCATGATCCCGCAGCTTCCGCCAGAGCAGATCATCCTGTCTTGAAACAGAAGAGTCTTTCAGGAACAGGTTTCCATCAATCAGCCATTGTACACGCATTCTTTGATTATAGCATTCGGTGGATGCACCCCCTGTGCTATCATGAGGAACAGGCATGAAAACACTGACGAAGGTTCTGCTGGTACTGGCATTGATGGTCAGCCTCGGCTATGCAATGTATTACGATGCGTGGAATGTAGCTCCCTCGCGTTTTGTTGTGCGCTATGAAACGCTGGATTCGATCTTCATCCCCGACCAGCTGAACGATGTCAATATTCTGTTCTTTTCCGATCTGAAGTTCGGCACCTTCATGGACCAGAAACGGCTGGAGAAGCTGGTGGATTCGATCAATGATCTTTCGCCGGATGCAGTCATCTTCGGCGGCGATCTGTTTGATGAAGACGCACTGGTCGATGACAATACAGCAGCTATGGTGACGCCGCTGCTCAAAAGCATCGAAGCTCCTCTGGGCAAATTTGCTGTACTGGGGGATACGGATCATCGCAGTGACGATGTCACATCGTATGTGGAACAGGTGCTCTATGACAGTGATTTTGAACTGTTGAACAACGCTTCCACACTGCTTCGCAACAAAGGCTCCCAGAGCATTACGATCGTTGGCCTCGATTCTCCGCTGGCAGGAACTATGGATGTAACAGCCGCCTTCAGCGAAGTGTCACGCACCTCCTATTCCATTGTCGTATGTCATACGCCGGATGCGGCGGATGATTTTCCGACGGATCTGACAAACTATGTTCTTTCGGGCCACAGCCTTGGCGGTCAGGTATACCTGGCCAACTATTCCCTGTACATGCCGGCGATGGCACAGAAGTACTTCCGGGGCAAGCATACCCTTGGCAACAATGCCTTTACGCTGGATATCTCTTCCGGAACCGGCACAACCGGTCAGGATGTACGCTTCCTTGCCAATGCGGAAATTGTTCTCTACCGCCTCAAGCACCGCGCTGTCATAGACGCATCGTCAAATTAAAAACCGGCCGAAGCCGGTAAGGAATACTGCTTGTTCAGCGAAGCGCCTTGGACAGCTTCTTGGCGTAGTGCTGACGCTCCTGCGGGGAACAGTTGGAAAGCTGGCTGAGCAGTTCATAGATATGAAGCTTCTCATTGGTGGTAAAGGACTTGTCAACCTCGATTACGCGGACCACTTCGTTCAGACTGTCGAGAAATTCGCTTTCCGTCTCATTCTTTCCTGCTTCGAACACTTCCTGAAATGTCTTAAGAGCAGTGGAGTTGTGCTTGCGATGAAATAATGGCATATGGTCTCCTTTTCCTAGAGGAATTCCTCTTCTTCCGCCGGCTTCACGATCCGTGTATCTTCACTGGCCAGGCACTGGTCCAGTTCACTCTGCCAGTCCCATTTTGTTTCGAAGGCTTCGCACTTGCGCAGAAGCGGACGGGTCACCGGGTTCTGCGGCTTGAAGATGGTGCAGCAGTCTTCATACGGCTCAATCGATGTTTCATAGGTGCCCAGGCGGCGAGCAAGATCGATGATCTCCACCTTGTCCATGCATACCAGCGGCCGCAGCACTGGCATATGTACGACATCATTGATCACAGCCATGCTTTCAAGGGTCTGCGAGGCCACCTGGCCCACACTCTCCCCGGTCGCAAGAGCGAGGCAGCCGTTTTTCTGTGCAACCTGCTCCGCAAGGCGGAACATCATCCGCCGCAGAATGGTGATCGAATAGGAGTCGCCGACATTGCGGTTGATGGACATCTGATTGGCCGTCAGATTGATGACATGAACCTTCATATGGCCTTCATAGACCGACATCTTCGATGCCAGCGTCAGCACCTTGCCAAGCGCATGATCCGAGGTATACGGCGGCGAGGCAAAATGAATCGCCTCCACGTTGAGGCCGCGCTTCATCAATTCATAGGCGGCGACCGGAGAATCAATGCCGCCGGAAAGCAGAAGAAGCACCTTGCCGTTGATGCCGGTCGGATAGCCGCCGGCTCCCGGTATCTTCTCACTGGTCAGATAGGTCGCATCCTCACGAACCTCAACGCGGATCTCAAGGTCCGGATCATGAACATCCACCTGCATGTCCGTATTCTCAAGGATGACTCCGGCAACGGCACGGTTGATGCTGTCGGAGTTCATCGGAAAGTTCTTATCGTGACGCTTCGTCAGCATCTTGAAGGTGTGCCTGGTCGGGGCATTTTCTTTCGCGATTTCCAGGCAGCGTGCCTCAATGGCATCCAGGCTGCTTGCAATCTTTTCCGTGAAGGAAAACGAAGATATGCCGAAGACGCCGGAAATGATCTTCTTCATCTTTTCCGTATCTTCTCCGCCCTGCAGCTGAATGTAGATGCGATCATACGTACGGCGGTACTTCAGGCCGTCAAAATCACGCAGCGCATACTTCAGATTGCTTTCAAGCCGCTTGATGAAGTCGCGGCGGTTATGTCCCTTGGTGCTGAGTTCTCCATAGCGGATCAGTACCGTATCATAATTCACCATATATATGAATAATCTCCTTTAATGCGTTGAGAAATGCGTCGATTTCTTCCGCAGTATTCTGATAGCCCAGACTGACGCGGATACAGCTGCTCGCCCGGCGGTCACTGTAGCCCATGGCCGTGAGAACGTAGCTCGGATTGTTGGAATTGCTTTCGCAGGTGCTGCGGGCACTGACCATGAAGCCGGCACGGTTCAGCGCATTCTGCATCACTTCACTCGGAATCGCTTCATAGGAGAAGTTGACCAGGCAGCCAACGCCATCGCGGCTGCTGTTGATCTCGACGCCGTCAATCGCTTCCAGACCATCGAGCAGACGGTCCCGAAGGCTCTTAACATAGGCGCCATACTTCTTCTCATTTTCAAGAGCGAGACGCAGCGTCTTGGCAAAGACCATGTCGGCCGCCGCATTCGCCGTTCCGCCACGCAGTCCCTGTTCCTGTTCGCCGCCCGATATCAGCGGTTCCAGCGGGACATACTCTTTCTTGATCAGAACGCCGCTGCCTTTGAGGCCCTCAATCTTATGGGCAGAGATGGACGCCAGGTCAATGTCCTTGAGGGAACACGGGATCTTGCCGATGGCCTGGGTAAGGTCCACGTGGAGATAGGCATGGGACTGTTTCCTGACAATCTCCTTGATCTCATCCATCGGGTTGATGGCGCCGCTCTCATTGTTTACCAGCATCAGCGACACAAGAACCGTATCTTCATCCAGAGCAGCCTTCAGGTCATCGACGGAAACGATGCCCTGCCCATTGACGGGAAGATAGGTAATCCGATAGCCGAAGAGACGTTCCATCTGTGCACAGGCATTGAGAACACTGCTGTGTTCGACGCATGAGGTAATGATGTGTTTCCTGCCTTTTACAGCAAGCGGTACACCTTTAATGGCTGTACTGTTGGATTCGGAAGAGCCGCCGGTAAACATTACCTCCCTGGGCTTACAGCCTAAAAGCCCGGCAATTGCTGCGCGGGCTTTCTCCATTTGATCATGAACCTGTGTACCTTCTTCATAGAGCGATTCGCTGTTGACATACATGGTTTCCAGCAGATGCTCATAGACCTTCAGCACATCCGGATTGATATTGGTTGTGCTTGCATGGTCAAAATATACTCTAGGCTGCACTCTTAGCATTCTCCTTGATCATCTTCTCATAGTTGCCGGGATAAATCTTTTCGATCGTTCCGATGGCAATGCGCAGCGCATCCTGATATTCGCCATTGCGGAAGCACAGTTCCGAACGCGTCAGATCCGAATCAATATCGGAATACGTCGAGCGATAGCGGTTTGCGAAGACAACCGTATTTTCAAACATAATCACGGTGGCAACCAGCTGATTCACCTTATCAAGAAGCGTGTAGACAAAATCGATGGCTTCCTTCAATGTCGAATTCAGCAGTTCCATGTTCAGCTGCTTTTCATTCAGCAGATGATCCAGCGTATGCATATACTGATTGGCCTTCGTAATGTCGGCCTCATACTGCTGCGAGATGGACGGCAGCTTGTATTTGCGGATCTTCATCTGCATCTGGTTCATGACGACCTGCATCGCGATCAGCTGCTTGCGGGCACGGTCCTCATCGCTGACCGCCGCATCAATCTCGGAGCGGATCTTGTTTGCCTTGGCAGAGCACATCGTCAGCTTCTGGTTCAGAAGCTTCATGTTCGAAAGAATATAGCTGGCTGCTGTACGGTGTTCGTTATAGGACTCGTAAACACTCGGCATGCGGCGGGAAATATCCTTCAGATCGTCGCTGACCTGCTGAATACGCTCTTCCAGATGACGCATGCCAAGACGCGTCGACTGACGGCTGTACTGATCCTGAATGTACTTGGCTGTATGTTCAGTCTCCTGATACAGACTTTCTGTTTCCTTGGCAAGACGGCTCAGCTCAGCCGTGTTTTCGATCTCATCATGAACCTGACCCTGCATCTGTTCAATACGGGTCTTGTAGGAATCGAGATGATCCTTCACGTCCTGCGGATTGCCTGCCTTCAGCGCAGCAAGATCATCCTGCAGACTGGACGTGATCACGGAGAGATTCTTCTCAACTTCCAGATGATCGAGATATACGCCCTGGCTCTTGGCCTTGGCATAGTCGGAGCTGAGAACTTCAACCATCTTCGGAATGACACCGCGCGCATCATTCAGAAGATTCGGGAATTCCTGCGTCAGTGCCTCAAAATGATTCAGGGCATTCTGGATATTGACAAGCTCTTCCTTCGCCTTTTCATATTCATTGGCGTACATCCATTCTTCAAAGGCGGAGAACATCTTTTCAATGTCACTGATATTCTGCTCCACCGTCGGCCAGATGAAGCCCAGCTGTGTCTGATGATCCTGTGCATAGGCGCGCAGATCATGGAATCTGTTTTTATACTGGGTTACTTCCTCCCGCTGCGACTTCTCCTTTTCAAGGATGGAATCGAGGAAGGTATCAAGGTTCTTGACCTGTTTCTCGCCAAGCTCAATGGAGGCTTCCAGATCGCCAAGATCCAGCTTTGCCCGCTTCAGCTTGCCGGCAAGAATTTCATCTTCCGTATCCGCCAGCATCTGCGAGATCTGCGTCAGGTTTGCCTGGCACTTTTCGAAATCATCTTTCGTGGATGCGACCTTATCCATGGTCCCGGGTTCGACGCGGCAGATGGCCACAGCTTTGTTCAGCTTAAAGGAAATCGGAACGCTCTTGATGGAATTGTACCGGCGTTCCAGGTTTTCAAGCTGTTTCCGGTAGGAATTTGCACGGATTCTCTGCGCAATCAGCCATACAACTATAATCAGGACAACGGCCGCAATTGCAATGACAACGCGGATGTCCGAAAGATATTTCATTACGGTGTTCATAATAGAGAGGACCAGCCTTTCATACGGAATAATAATAGCACACTATTTATTTCCTCTTGCCCGTGAATTGGGCTCCTCTGCAGGTATTCCGGGGGTATGCTAGAATTTGTTCGCTGCTTGTAAAGGAGCCTGCTTATGAGCTATCAGATGATTTGGAATCTTCCTGCCCCGCAGCTGGATGCCTTCGTGGTCGCATCCGATCAGAACACTCTCTTTCAGTGTTCCAGCTGGGCGGACATCAAAGTGAACTGGAAGTCGCAGCGCATCGGCGTCAGCCGGGACGGGACTCTGGTGGCCGCCGCCCTTGTGCTGATCCGGCCGATGCCGCTGGGAAAGACACTTCTCTATATTCCCCGCGGACCCGTCATGGATTATCACAATCCGGAACTTGTAGAGTTCATGCTGGCGGGCTTGAAGACGCTGGCGAAAGAGAAGCACGCCATCGACATCCGCTTTGATCCGGCAGTTTTATCCAGAGTGTATCCATACAAGGAACGCAAGGAACATCATGACCGTCAGAACGAAGATGTCATTGCGCTCCTGCAGTCTTTGGGCGCACGCCACAGGGGCTATACAACCGCCATCATCGAATCGACGCAGCCGCGTTTTAATGCGGCCATGGATGTGACTGCCGACTTTGAGAAAAAGCTTGAGCACAAGACCGTCAAGTGCATCCGGGCGGCGGTTCACAAAGGCGTAGAAGTGTTTGAGGGGCCGCAGTATCTGGATGATTTTGCGACAGCCATGCACTATACGGAAGTCCGCAAGAAGGTTGCTCTGCGCAACAAGGAATATTTTGCCAACATGCTCAGGGTATACGGGGATCATTGCATCCTGATGGTCGCGAAGCTCAACTTTCCAAAGCAGATTTCCCGCCTGCAGGAAGAAATCGCTGCTCTCCAGAAGAAGCTGGATGCGCAGCCCGACCAGCAGGAAGCGGAACAGCTGAAGGAAAAGCTTCAGAAGAACCGGTCCCTTCTGAAGCAGTTCAAATCGGACGGAGAAGATCATAAAGCTGAAATCAAGGCGCTGAACAAAGAGAACCAGCAGCTGCAGGCAAGGCAGAAGCTGCAGCTTTCTGCAGCGGATCTGCAGCAGCTTCAGCAGCAGATGGAAAACGACAGGAAGGAAGTTGAACGCCTGAAGGAGGAATATGCCCGCGAAGGTCGTGAGGAAGTGATTACCTGCGGAATTCTGGCCGTCTATAACGAGAAGCTGATGGAGTTGTTCTACATGGGCAACCATCCGGACTATATGCGCCTGTACTCCAGCTACCTTCTCTACAGCAAATGTCTGCAGCGCTGCGTCGAGCTCGGCATCCGTCATTGTTCCTTCGGCGGTGTCGAGGGAACATTGGATGATGGTCTGACGCTGTTCAAATCCAACTGGCTGATGAATGTCGAAGAGTATATCGGCGAATTCAACATTGTGACCGATCCCTTCCTGTACAGCATGTTCGACAAAGTCTACCCCCTGTTTCTGAAGCATGCCATGAAAGAGAGCGGAAAAAGCCGCTGAAACCGCGCCGTATACGGCATTTTCCATTGACTTTTGCAGGCTCCGTTTGTATGATTGTTGAGCGTCAAATGATAGCAGCATACAGAGTTATGCGTCAGGCGTTGGCAGGAGAACCTCTCTAGTCCCAGTAACCGAGCTGCGTTCGGTGAAACGATGTGTGACAACACCCCGCATGATAATCTGCACCTGTTGTCGTTTCGCCAATGTCATAAGGAGGAACGAACAAACATGGCACGTTACACAGGTCCGGTATGGAAGAAGTCGAGACGTCTCAGCTTCTCAATCCTTGAAACCGGCGAAGAACTCAAGAAGAGAACCTACGCTCCGGGTCAGCATGGTCCGACCAAGCGCGTAAAGCTCAGCGGTTACGGTCTGCAGCTTCGTGAGAAGCAGAGAGTCCGCAACATGTACGGCGTAACAGAGCGCCAGTTCAGCAACCTTTTCCAGAAGGCACAGAAGATGGACGGCATGGCCGGTGTCAACTTCCTTGTCCTTCTGGAGTCGAGACTGGATAACCTGGTTTACCGTATGGGCTTCGCTCGTACGCGTAAGGCAGCCCGTCAGCTGGTGACGCATGGTCATATTGAGGTTGATGGCAAGAAGCTGGACATCCCTTCGGCACAGATCCTTCCGGGTCAGGTCGTTGCAGTCCGCGAGAATGCCCGCAATATGACGGTCATCAACGATGCGCTGAATTCCAACTATACAGCTCCTGCCTTTGTCACTGTTGACAAGGACAACAAGAAAGGAACGTATGTCCGTATTCCGGAGCGTTCTGAGCTGAACCAGGAAATCAACGAGTCCCTGATCGTCGAATACTACAACAGGTAATTAGTTGAGTTTCTGACAAAGCTGATACATAAGCCGAAAACGCAGATACGGCCGTGTATCAGCTTTTTTATTTCTTCCCCCTGTCCTTCTGCTAAACTGTCTTTAGACATCAGAGGATCATCTATGGCAAACATTGATCATCATTTCTATGAAGCCCTTGGCAGAGATCTGCACAGGCAGCGGATGGCAAAAAAAATTAAGCTGCAGCGTGTATCGGAACTGACCGGTCTTTCCCCTGAAGCAATTTCCCGCTATGAAAAAGGCGATCCGGAAATTGTTGAGGCATGGGATGAACTGTGCCGGGCAGTCGGCATCGATCCGGATGAAGAATGGGACCGTCTCGCACGAGAGGTTCCCCAGGGAAAAGCATCTCGGAATTCCACCCCTGATATTGAGGCATTTACCGCCCTGCTGAAGACTCTTTCCCACCAGCATCAGAAGGAAGCTTTCGATTTCATCCAGTTCCTGCATCAGAAAGAAGAACAATAAACAGAAAACGGACGATACGAAAAAGATCCGCTGTCAACTGACTGACATGCGGATCATTTCTTTCCTCAGAATGTCTTTTCCATGTGATGACGGATGATCGTACGAATGATATCCGCCGCAAGGTCAATATCGTCGTTGCAGACGACGTAGCGGTACTGATCGGTCATCTCCAGTTCCTTGGCTGCCTTGGCAAGGCGCTGCTGAACGATTTCCTCCGGCTCACTGCCCCGCTTGCGGATCCGATCCTCCAGCTCCCTGGTGCTGGGCGGTACGATGAAGATCGTCAAGGCATCCGGGCACTTCTCCTTCACCTGCTTGCAGCCGTTGACTTCAATCTCAAGTAGAACGTTGCGGCCCTCATTGCGCAGCTTCTCAACGCCTTCCAGCGGCGTCCCGTAGCAGTTGCCGACAAACTCCGTCCACTCAAGCATCTTTCCTTCCTTCACTGCCTGCATGAACTGATCGCGCGTAACAAAGTAATAGTTAACGCCGTCTTTCTCGCCGGCCCGCGGAGAACGCGTCGTCATCGAAACCGAATAGGAAAGCTTCAAATCCGGATCATTGATGAAGCGCGAAATGACACTTCCCTTGCCAACTCCGCTTGGCCCGCTGATTACGATTAACAGCCCCTTTTTAGTCATTCTTATTAGCCCCTGTTTCGTATTAGGTTATCGCTTTCAGCCGCTCACGTCAATCGATGCGGCAGGCATGTTATAATCGCACGCAGGAGTAAACAAATGGCACTTGACGGCATCCTGTTATCAAAGATTGTTCCGCAGATTGCGGCTTCACTGCCCTGCCGGATTCAGAAGATCTATCAGATCTCATCCCAGGAGATTCTTTTTCAAATCCACGGCAGCCATGGCAAGCAGCAGCTTCTGATTTCCTGTCACAGCGAATACAACCGTATGCTGCTGTCGGATCGCAGCTATCCAACACCCGATGAACCGGGCAATTTTATTATGGTCCTGCGCAAATATCTCGAAGGCGCAAGCTTCGAATCCATCGAACAGGCCGGTCTCGACCGCTGGTGCCTCTTTCAGGTACGCCGCCGCAACGATCTGGGCGACGTCGAGACGATGAAGCTATATGTCGAACTGATGGGCAAATATGCCAACGTCATCCTCGTCTCCAGCAGCGGGAAGATCATTGACGCCCTCAAGCGCATTCCCCCCTTTGAAAACAATCACCGCATCATTCAGCCCGGTGCCGATTTTCATAGCGTAGAACCCCAGAACAAGCGCAATCCCTTTGAAGACTGCTATATCGAAGAAGGAAAAAGCCTGATCCAGCAGTTTGCCGGCTTCTCTCCCTTCCTTGCCAGAGAGGCCGAATACCGCATGGCCCACGGCCAGTCCTTTGCCTCAATCATGGAGGAAATCAAGGCCAGTACCAGTCTCTATATTGCCAAAGAAGATCCGTCTCCCGTCTTCCATTGCATCGAGCTGACTTCCGTCGGCCCCTGCCACAGCTATCCGCTCTTTGAAGGTTTTGACATTCTCTACTATCACAAAGAGGAAAAGGATCGCATCAAGGAGATCAGCGGCGACGTCTACCATGCCTGCAAGAAGCAGCTGAAGCACGAGACACAGAAAATGCCCCGCCTGCTCAAGGAGTACGACGAAGCACGCGACTGCCAAAAGTGGAACACCTACGGCACCCTGCTGTATTCCTACGGTATTCAGGATACCAAAGGCGACACTTCCATCATCCTCAAGGATTTTGAAACCGGTGAAGATGTCACCATTCCTCTCGATCCAAGACTCAATGGCGTCCAGAACGCCCAGAAATGTTTCAACCGCTATCAGAAGCTGAAGAAGGGACAGAAGTATCTTCAGGAACAGATTGACATCTGCCAGAACGAAATCAGCTACCTCAACGGCCTGCTGGAACAGCTCGATCAGGCTGATTTCAAGACGGCCGAAGAGATCAAGCAGGAACTGATCAAGGGCGGCTATATGGAAGAAAATCAGAAAGGCCGCCGTCCCCGCCGCCGCAAAAATGAAGAACCGCATATCACCACCTTCACCATGGAAAACGGCGTCTCCATTTCCTTCGGCCGCAACAATCTGCAGAACGACGCTCTGACGTGGCACAAGGCACGCAAGAATGAAATCTGGCTCCATGCCAAGGACTATCACGGCTCCCATGTCGTCATCCATACCGATCAGCCGGACGAAGCCACACTGCGCCTGGCCGCCAATATCGCCGCCTATTTTTCCAAAGGCCGTGACAGTTCCTCGGTCCCGGTCAACTGGTGCCCTGTCAAGAACCTCAAAAAAATTCCGGGCGCAAAACCCGGAATGGTACAGCTCGGCAGCTATCGAACCATATACATCGATCCTGACGCATCGCAGCTTGCCCCGTATGGAATTCTCGAACCCCGTCAGTGATGATTCTTTGCGCCCCAGAACGAATTGCCTGCCTGCGAATAGTCATTCATGATCAGCACCGGAATGCGCCCGAAACGCGCATTCTTTTCTTTTAACCGTGCACAGGCGGTCAGTCTCCTGCGCCCGTCCACACACTGGAAGCGGCCGTCCTCCTTTCGATCCACATGGACAGGAATGGCTATTCCCCGCTCCCGGATGCTTGCCAAAAGTACTTCGCCCGGTTCCTCTTCCTCAAAATCAATGTCCTGAATCGGTACCATCGTGTTGATCATCGTTGTCCTTCGCCTCCTGGTCCGCCTTCTTGACTTCATTCAGATCCAGAATGCTCGTATCAAGAATATGCAGAGCCTGCGTCACTTCCAGGTTTTCCACTTCCTTCTTGACGTCATCCTGATGCGCCGCATGCTGAACGACAGCCCTGGCAAGACGCCGCTTCTTCAGCCAGCGCATCACAAACACAAGTACACCAAGCAGAACGGCCGCCCCGACACTGATCAGCACAAAGGCATATTCCCTGTCAAAGGAACTCGTCTCATGTGTCACAACCTCAACCGGATCCTCACCCGTATACTGGTTGCTCGAAGATTCCTTGACCAAAAGAAACTCTCCCGGGTGCTTTGCCATGAAAATGATCCGGCCTGTCGACTGGCGCGTATAGCACTTGATCACATCTCCGTTATCATCCACCTGCAGAACCGTATACAGGTCTCCCAGCTGCGTATCATTCGGCTTGGCAATGGAAAAGACCAGCGGCTCCTGCGTCGAGGCATCGGTATAGTTTTTCAGCAGACGGACCGTAAACGTGTCCACCGGCGTCTGATCAAGGAATTCCGCAACCTTCTGCATCGCTTCCTGTGACGCAGAGGAAATGCCATGATGCACACGTACACGATAGGTATCACTGAACAGCGAATTCTTCGTCAGGGAATCTCCCAGCGGAATCGAAATACCCAGACCGCTGACCCCGAAGCTGTAGGAATTGGACTCCACAATATAGTGAATCTTGTTCCCATAGGCAAGGCGCATGATCTGATCAATGTCACGCGTCTGTCCGATGGTCAGATACGGCAGCACCGTCGCATCAATCTTTTCCTTCAGCTGCAGAACTTCATTGCACTCATCGTCGCTCAGCGAGTCCCGGCCCTTGTACTTTTCAATGACATCCAGAATCTCCTGCTTGGTATCTGTACGCGTCTGATCCTTTTCTTCGGATACATTCACTTCATACGTCAGCGTACAGCCGGCATAGGAAACCGTAATTTCCTGCGTACCGCCGCCGCTGAAATCAAAGCCTGAAACCTCGGAAGTTGCGAGACCGACTTCCTGCGTCGTACCGTCCGTAAAGTAGACCATGATCTTCCCCTGCGAGAGGTCAATCCGATCATTCAGCTCATAATCCGTTTTCGGCTGTTCGGAAAATTCAATCCGGTCAACGTCCTTGTACTGCGCCGTCAGATACAGATCACCACTGACCGCGTCGCTCGAGCCATCCCAGCCATTGAACAGCGCATGGTCCTTGACCGGTTCCACGGACGCCGCATCCTGACCGTCAATGATTTCGTAGGACACGCTGCTCTCGCTGCCGACCATTTCCCCGCCGGCCCCATCAAAGGTAACGGTATGGTAGGACGGCTCACCTCCAAGGGTGCCCACCATGGAAAGCTGAATATCTTCCGCCCGGATATAGCCGATATCATTGGTAAACGAATAATTGTAGCTGAGATCGACCGAACCTTCCTCACTGATGGTTGCCTCGGACTGCACCTTGTACCAGTGGCCCGTATCCGTGTCCGTCTCACCAAGGATGATGAACGACATATCCGGATGATCACCGGTCCCGTACAGCACACTGCCATCCGGTTCGTCATATACATTCGTCTCGCCGCTGACCGTACGGATGCCAAGGGTATACGCATTCCCGTCGCTGCCTCCGCAATCTTCATCCAGCTTCTCATAGGCGGAAGCCGCCTTTTCGCCCCAGTAGGGATCCGAAGAATAGTTGACATTCATGCCCGCCGACTTATTGCCGAAAAAGGAACCGGCAAAGGTCGTCTTGACAGGCGAAGCATACGTGCCCGAAATATAGTACTTCGCATGCGAATAGATGGAATCTTCAACAGAGAAATACCGGCTCACGGCCGCCTCTTCTTCCGTATCATAGGCAGCGTGACGATATAGGTTGTTGCGGGAAAAGGCCAGGGAACTTCTGCCCCAGCTGCTCTCATTGACACTCACCGCCAGCATCATCAATGCATTGGCACCATACTCATACTGATATTGCCAGAAGGCCGGCATCATGCCGTAATACTGGCTGCGGGAAAGATCGTCGCTCGCCCCGTCAAGATCCATATCGCTGTAGAAAGTGAGCTGACCAAGCGTCCCCATCGTATCGTTGATATAGGACTGCGCCGTCTTATAGCTGACAGATGTAACCGTGCGGTGCGAGACAAACTGATAGTAGTAATACCAGGGATCATCAGGATTGATGGCCTGCGCATGGGTGCCCGCATGCAGATCATCTTCCAACGCCCACATCGAATCCGAATTGTAGAAGTAGTGACCGTCATAGCTCAGAAAGATGCCTTCCGCATTCAGAAAGGAAGGCGCCGGCCCAAGATCGATCTCATCATAATAGTTTTCATCATCGATCTCGTTTTTGATCTGATGATACAGATGACCATCAATCACGGAATACGTCGAAAGACGGACACTGCTGTTTTCAATCGGCAGAATCGTCACGTCCGAAATGCTCGCGCCCAGCTCGGCTCCGGAGAGCAGAAGATTCACCGTCTGTCCGTCATCACTGGTGCTGATATAGGCCGCATCAATTCCATAGCAGCCGTTCACGGTCGTTGTAGAGTGATCGGCATACTCCATTTCAAGATCCAGCGAACATGCATCATCGCGATTGAAAAGTACAAAGGCACGCTCCGCCTTCAGCACCGTACCGTCTTTGACAATGGCCGCATTCTGATAAATCTGCGCCGCCGCATCAAAGTTCTTCAGAGCCTTTTCGTAAGTATCGTAGGATCCGTACTCCGCATCCGTTCCAGAGTAGTCAACAATGTGATAAAGCCCGTCACTATACCAGCTCGCATCCATCGCCCTGACCCGCTGGGGGAAGAAACATATAAAAGCCAGGCACGACATCAGGATTGCTGAAAATTTTTTCATCCAAGTCATACCCGGCAATTCTACTATGTTTTAGATGTGAACACAAATCAGGATCATCTCCATCCGCACCGCATATCCATGCAGGAATGAACAGGCGTCAGGCAGCCGTCAGCGCTTCCCCCTGCCTGCGGCAGGCAGACTTTCCTTCCTCATCCGGCTTCTTCTTCAGGCCCAGCGTTGCCAGAACAGTCATTCCGGCAGCTTCGGCATCCTGTTTCCAGGTTTCAAGATAGGCACCATTGCCCCAGCCCCAGGAGCCAAACAGCAGAACCTTCTTCCCCTTCAGCAGCGGCTTGAGCCGCGTGTAATATTTCTGAAAGAAACCGTCGAGGGATTCCTCTCCCATAGCGGGACAGCCAAGGGCAATGACGTCGCTTTTCTGGATCTGTTCCTCATCAAGCTCATCGATAAAATCAATCCATACCGAGGCACCGGCCGCTTTGGCACCTTCGGCAATCTCTTCGGCCATCTCCTGGGTATTCCCGGTCGTTGTCCAATAGGCAATACTGATCTCAGTCATGTCTTTTCTCCAGATTCCAAACTTCTACAGTAATAAAACGGCTGCAGCATGTCACTGCAGCCAAACGAATATTCCAGATAAACTCAGTTGCGGAAGAAGGCAGGGATGTCATTGGCATCGTCATCTTCTGTCTTCACTTCCTTACTGTCATCAACGCTTCCGAAGCTGACCGGATCCGATCCCTGCTCAACCTGCAGCCCATCGCTCTTGACCGGGCTGGTTTCAGCAGCAGCCTTTTCCGTATCGATCAGTTCCGGTTTCGGAAGATCGAAGCCCGTCGCAATGACGGTAACGATCAGGCTTTCGCCAAGCTTCTCGTTGATCGCGACACCGAAGATGATATCGATATCATTTCCGGCCGCCTGACGGACATAATCAACCGCTTCCTGCGCATCATAGGCGGACATGCTGGCACCACCGGTAACGTTGACAATGGCACTCTTGGCGCCGGCAATCTTGGCCTCAAGCAGCGGGCACTGAATTGCCTTCTCGGCAGCTTCCTGCGCCTTGTTGTCACTGGAAGCCATACCAATACCGATCAGAGCCGATCCTTGTCCTTCCATGACGGAACGGACATCGGCGAAGTCCAGGTTGATCATTGCCGGAACCGCAATCAGATCCGTAATGGTCTGAACCGCCTGACGCAGAATATTGTCTGCCTCCTTGAAGGCATCCTCAAACGGAATATGACCGATGACTTCAAGGACCTTATTGTTGGAGATGATGATCAGAGAATCGCAGTACTCCTTGAGATTCTCAAGACCCTGCTCCGCCTGAACCATACGCTTGCGGCCCTCAAAGGAGAACGGCTTCGTAACGATTCCGACTGTAAGAGCACCAAGCTCCTTGGCAACCTTTGCAAACAAAGGCGAAGCACCGGTACCAGTACCGCCGCCAAGACCCGCTGTCAGGAAGACCATGTCCGCGCCTTCCATTGCCTTGCGGATATCCGCTTCACTTTCAACGGCAGCTTTGCGCCCGTTGTCCGGATTGCCGCCGGCACCCAAACCGGCCTTGCCGAGCTGAATCTTGTTCTGCACCGGCGACACATCAAGCGCCTGTACATCTGTATTCGCAACGTAGAACTCTACGCCCTGAACGCCATCCTGAACCATCCGGTTAACCGCATTTCCGCCTGCGCCGCCGATACCGAACACCTTGATTTTGGCGACCTGATTATAGCTTAAATCTGTCATACCCTGTTCCTCTTCACTTTCTGGAATCGAAAATAATGCCCTTCAATTTATTGGTTAACGTGTCTTCGGGTTTTCCTTCCGCCCGTGCTTCCCGATAGGAAACGGAACGGATGAACTTCTCCATGTCCAGACTGTTGTCTGTATAACCCGTGATCGGAAGCCTGTCCTTGTATGCATAGAACAGTCCAAGACACGCAGTCAGCCCAGAATTGCGCCCCCCGATCGTTTCCGGAATATAGTTTCTAACTTCACAATTCAAATGGCGGCGTAAAAGGGAATCAAGGCCCTGCAGTTCGCCACCTTCACCGGTAATAATAACAGCAGTTTTTCCGGCCTGCAAGATTGGCCCGCATAAATTGCCCACATCCTGAACCCATGACTGGATGCGCGGCTGAATGCATTCAATCAGCTGTTTTTCGCTCAAGGTGCGGCTGTGACCGTTCGCATCGGACCAGATATGAACGAGCATGTCTCCGTAAACCTTCTCATCAAGACGGGCACTGTACTTGATCTGTTCCATCGCCTCATTCATGCCCATACCATAGGCTTCCACCAGTGCCTGTGCAAAGGACGCTAGACCGACCGGGTTAATGACTGCCGATGTGACTCTGCCCTTGTTCAGCAGTCCCAGCGTCGTCCCTTCTCTCTCCAGTTTCAGAATGATAACGTTCTGATCCACCGACTGCTCGAACAGCGCAGCCTCCTTGCTGACAGCGTAAATATCAAGGTAAATATCCATTACCGAGAGGCCGGCCTTTTCAACGCAGCCAACCAGATCGAAACTCAGCTTCCTGTCCGCACACAGCATGTCAATCTCAACGGTCAGTTGACGTGCCTTTTCACCGATCGGAAGACGACGCGTCGAAATGCCGTTGACAGTGTACTTCACACAGTCCGTCTGAATCAGTGCGTAGCCTTTACCGATATTGATCGTCTGTGCCTTGCGCATGGCCTGACGGATATTCTCGACCGTAATCTCGCCGTCGATTCCTTCAATCGGCACCGTAACCTTGACCGAATACCGGTGCATGTTCACGGAAGGAATCGCCAGGATCACCTTCTGCAGCGGAGCTCCGATCAGCTTGCTCGCATCCGCGGCAGCTTTCTGAATCGCATCCACCACTTCCTCCGGCTGCTCAACCGCATTCAGAGAAAGACCGGTGCACGGAACCTGCTCAACTTTAATAATATTGAAGCGCGTATTGAAAAATTCGCCAACGATCAGACGAACTTCATGACCGGTAATTTCCAGTGCCGCAAAAATCTGTTTATCGTCCACGGGAAATGCTCCTTTCGAATCTTTGCTACATTTTACCACAGGATATCGGATTATCCCCGGCCCCATCCGTATTTTCCATATTGCATTTGCATTTTAATCATGATATTCTACTGAAGCGTTATGAAGTAAGGGAGGTGCAGTCATGTCCAGAGTATGCGAAGTATCCGGCAAGGGACCGCTGTCAGGCAATGCTCGTTCCCATTCTCTGCGTGCAACCCGCAGAAGATGGAATGTCAATCTGCAGAAGGTACATATGATCGTTGACGGAAAGCCCAAGACAGTAAAGGTTTCCGCACGTGCATTAAGGACCCTCAAAGGCGGAGCCAAGGCAAAAAGAGCAGCGAAAGCGGCTTAAGTATCCTAATAAATAAAAGGACTATCTAAAAATAGATGGGGTTTGGGGGTGCCTCTAAGAAATCCTGGGATTGATGATCCGGGAGGAGTTAAAGAGCTGTAAACCCTCATGGGGAGGCACAACGGCCTTCTCCTTTTCGTATTTACCGATTATCATGCGGTTAGAGACATCAATAGAAAGGAAAAGGTTCAGAGACAAAGCTTCCCAGCACTCTCTGAACCCGTAACCAAAACCATGGTTAGTGTACCACATTCACAATACAAAATTGTTAAACATCCTAATCATCCGAATGATTTTTGATGAAATGCAGCGAACCTGTTTTGGATCCTGAAACAGGCCTGCCAATGAGATTCTGCGGAACAGCCAGAAGGTGCGTTAAAACGCCAAAAGGTTCTTACTGGATCTGGATTCCTGTCGCCGTCTCTTCCAACGGAAGACATCACCGTGTTCTCCCTGATTTCCTTGTCCCTTACAAGCACTACTCGGTGCAGACCATCGAATCGGCTCTGGACAATGATCTGGATCTTGATCGTTATTCGCTTCCTTCCGATTCTTCCGTTTACCGTTGGAACAAATGGCTCGATAAGCTCATTGTGCAGCTCCGGATTTTCCTGAAGCTGGTTGATCCGCCTGATTCGCTGCTTCAACAGCTTCGTGTTCTATTCCGGCGTGATGTCCGCCGGGCTCCGGAATATGATTCTTCCAGTGGCTGGGTGGCCGGAATCAATCTCTGCCTGAATGGGCCAAATGACTTTGACTTGGGCCTTTCCTGATCTTCCCCTATGCTGGGCTCAAAGGAGAAGATCTATGTCCGAACAATCTGATAAACAGGCCATTCTTGAATTCTTTAACCTCGATACAGGCAGTGTGGAGAATGTCATCTTCCATAATGACAATGGCAGTGCGTCTGTCCATGTTTTACTGCGGCCGGATCATCCGCCTTGTCCCGATTGCGGCTGTACCCTGCCAAGGGTTAAGGACTACATTGACAAGAAGATAAGCCACGGCGTCTTTACTGATCGTGAGTGCACCATCTTCTATCATGCCCGCAGGTACATCTGTCCTGTCTGTCATCGAACGTACTATGAGAACAATCCATTCTGTTTCAGGAAGCAGCACATCTCCGCCCTCACGGTTGAAAACATTCTGAACGATTTGAAGATTCAGACCGAGACCTTCGCTTCCGTCGCTAAGCGGTATCACATCTCTCCCACAACCGCTGCCTCCGTCTTCGATGCCCACGTAAAGGAGGCGCGAAGACCTCTGCCCACATTGATGTGCTGGGATGAGAACTACGCATTTTATCATCCGGGAGAGAACTCAAAATATGTGTTCGTTATTCTCGACTTTGAGTCACAGGAGCCGGTGGATATCCTGCCAAGCAGAAGAAAAGATTATCTGCTCAGCTACTTTCTCAAAATCCCAGTGGAAGAGCGAAAGCGCGTCAAAATGATTGCCACGGACATGTATAGTGAATACCGCGCCATCATACGTCAGCTGTTCCCTAAGGCCTATCATTCCGTTGACCATTATCATGTCAGCCAGGAGCTCTCCAGAAAGGCTGACAGCGTCCGGATCAGAGTAATGAAGCAGACTCCAAAATATATTGAAGGCACAAAAACACAAACCAACGAGTATTATCTGCTGAAGACATTCAACTGGATGATATTCAAGCGGCTGGACGCCAGAGACAAAGATGGTAAAAAGCTGTTCGATCCCGGCCATCCAAGGAAAATGAACCGCAAGCTGAACCGGTTCCTCAATTATTACGAAATTAAAGCCATGATCGAAGCCGTTCATCCCGATTTGAAAAAGGCATGGGACCTCAAGGATGACGTTGTGGACTTCTATGACAACTGCACTTACGATACTGCTCCCCAGGAGCTGAACAAACTGATTCAGTCCTTCGCAGCCAGTGGTATTCCGGAAATGAAAGAGTTCTCCCGCACCCTGATCAGCTGGAGAGAGGAGATTATCAACTCCTTCATTGTCGTAAAGCAGCGTCATACAGTCGATAAGGACACAGGCCAGGTGGTAGTGTCCGACATAAAACTGAATAACGGATTGATGGAGAACCGGAACTCAATCATCAAGACGATCAAGAAAGCAGCCAACGGATATACCAACTGGGACAGGTTCCGCAGCCGCTGCCTATATGTGCTCAGAAAGAGCTCCAAGCCAATGTTGAATCCTGTCATTCCGCCAAAGAAGGTTAAGCAATGACTTCAACCAGCTTTCAGCCCCTGAGTCCCGAGCAGACATGGATCACTGCAGAAGGAGCCTGTTTGTATGGCAAAGAAGCAGAACAATATCTGCAGGCCAGCATTCGTTCCATGAACCGAATATGCCGCTCAGCACAGCGATTAATGCGCGGCATTGAATGCGAGCTGAAGCAGTGTGACCAAACGAGCAGTATGACTCTGTATGCCATGAACACAGACGAGATGCTTGCCCGCATCGCCATCTATTGCGAGATGTTTTTGGATGAATACGAAGAACTTCAGGAGACGCAGCCGTAACAGGCGGTCTCCTTTTCCTTTCCATTCAAAAACCGCCTGTTTTACCAGACGGTTTCGTGGTGGGATAAACCTTCATGGGGTACCCTGACACCCCAAGTTTTTTTACTTCGTTTTCGAGGCATCCCCAGATAAATTTAGATCGCCAATAAAAGGAATCCGGAGAACCGGATTTTCTTTTGGCACTAGTCCCGTGACCGTATCACGAGAACAGTGCCTTTTTTTACAACCAGCCTTCCTTCCGCTGCACTCAATTCATTGCTCACGGTATAAAGGTCCAGCGGCCCTAGTCTTTGATTCTTCAAAGGATAATAGAAACCTTCCAGTGAAACCACCGCCTCCTCAAACGTAAAGAAGGAATAATACTTCCAGCCATCATTCTCACGAAAGTCATAGCCGCCTTCTGTGACCGCCTCGATCCGGTTGCACTCATCCGCAAGTACCAGCTGATTGGCAAACACAGCACACAGCCGCAGATTGACCAGCGTATGATCCATGCGCCCGCCAAGGCCGCCAAGCAGAATGATCTTCTCATAACCAAGCCTGTGGGCGGCCCGGACAGCGGCTTCGCTGTCCGAGTCATCTTTGACGGGATTCAGCCTGACTACTTCTTTGCTGTATCGGCGGATTAATGCCATGTCTTCTTCATGAACCGAGTCAAAGTCACCGATGGCCAGCACCATCGGTATCTTTTTCTGTGCAAGCAGAAGTGCACCTTTATCCGCGCCGATATAATCTGCATCCCCCAGATCCTGCGGCAGCTGTCCGCCCTGCTTGAGCATGATGACACAGGTCTTAGACAAGGGAATGCACAGCTTTCCGGATATCGTTTTTGAACACATAGCTTCCCGCTACCAGAACATCCGCGCCGGCTTCTACACACTGTTTTCCGGTTTCGGCATTGATGCCGCCATCCACTTCGATCAATGCTGTACTGCCTTCTTCCATCAACCATTTGCGCAGCGTGCGGATACGATCAAGAACCGCCGGCTGGAATTTCTGTCCGCCGAATCCGGGCTCAACACTCATCAGAAGAAACAGATCAAACTTTCCGATCCACGGCTTCAGATATTCCAGAGGCGTGCCCGGTTTGATCGAGAGGCCGACAGACTTTCCAAGCTCATGGGCATGTGCGGCAAGCTTTGCGATCTCTTCCTTATGCATCAGAGCTTCCTCATGGAACGTATAGTTATAGGCACCGGCTTCATAAAAGGAATCCATGAAGGCAACCGGGTCCTCAATCATTACATGCACATCCAGTTTCTGCCGGCTGCTTTTGGCAAAGCCTTTCATAATATCGGTGCCAAAGGTCAGATTTGGAACAAAATGTCCATCCATCACATCGAAATGGAGCCATTCCGCTTCCGATTCATTGAGTTGCTGAATCTGTTTCTCCATATGGCTGTAGTCCAGTGATAATACCGAAGGGGCAACGATTGTCATAAGCTTTTTCCTCCTTGTTCAGTAGGTCTTCTTCTGTGCTTCAATCCAGTGCAGAATTTCAATGTAATGCGCATAGGCTTCGGGCCGGATCTTTCCTTTTTCCAAAGCTTCTTTCACTGCGCAGCCCGGCTCCTGATCATGGCGGCAGTCATTGAAGCGGCAGCTGCCGAGATAGGGCTGAAACTCGAGCACACAGTCCGCCAGCTCCTCTTTGGTAATGGACGAAAAGTCCAGCGAAGAAAAACCCGGTGTATCTGCCACAAGACCGCCGGCCGCCGGATGCAGCTGCGAGTGGCGCGTCGTATGCTTGCCACGTCCCAAAGCCTTGGAAATCTCCTGTGTCGCAAGATGGAACGAAGGATCCAGCTCATTGAGCAGCGAGCTCTTACCCGCGCCGGACTGTCCTGTCAAAACGGTGATTTTTCCCTTTAAGATTCCGCCGAGCTCCCGGCTCAGCTGACCTCTTCCGCAGCGGATCACCTGCATCGGGCCGGCTTCATAGGCTTCAATTTCCTTTTCCACTTCTTCCGGAATGCCAAGATCGCATTTCGTAACCGCTAATACCGGCGTAATCCCCGCATGCACAATCAGCATGCTCAGACGGTCCACAAGCGTCGAAGAAAAATCCGGCTCCCTGACCGACATCACGATCAGTACCTGATCAATGTTGGCACAGGCCGGGCGCACCAGCTGATTGCGCCGGGGGTATATTCTCTGGATGCCCCAGCGGCCGTCCATCTGCTGTGCCTCAACCTCGTCACCGATGACCGGTGAAAAACCCTTGCGCAGCTTTCCCATCGCAACCGCGGTCACAATCCGCCCGTCTTCAAGCTGCAGCGTATAGTCTTTGGAAAGAATCTTGATAATCTTTGCCTGCATGTTGTCCGATCAATAGTAGTAAAGAATCACATAATTGTCGTCGCGCTGCGTATATTCACTGCCGCCTTCCGGCTCAACGCTGATGACGACGCCTGTCTTCAGATTGGCAATTTCTTCGCTGCTCAGTCCCGAAACATCAAGATTGCTCGTAACGACTTTGACATTCAGCGCCTCCAGCTCTGCGGTCGCATCCTCAATTGATTGATCAATCAGATCATCCGGAATCGTGATCGTCGGCCAGGCCGAATAAACGAGCCGGATCGTTGTACTGGTGCCCGGGTTGAACATTGTTCCCGGATCCAGCAGCTCCTGACGGATGACGGTTCCGGCCGCCACCGTGTCGCTTTCCTCTTCCTGCGTCTCGATGGTCATGTACTGATACTGGGCCAGGTCATTCTGCGCATCGGACAGGGTCCAGCCCGTATAGTCCTTTGTCGTAACGCCAATGCCGCTGGAAACGACAACCGTAAGACGGCTTCCCTTCTCAACCGAACTGCCGACATCGGGCGACACGGAAATGATTTTCCCTTTTTCAGTATCCGTTGTCAGCTCATAGGTCACATTGGATGTATCAAGCACAAGGTTGTTTTCCACCGCAAGATTCTTCGCATCCGCCAGCGTCATGCCGACAACGTTGGGAACATTCACCGTCGTCACCGCCGGCGCAAGAATGCCAGACATCGAAAGTGCAAAGTACGCACTTGCCGCTCCCAGCAGAATCAGAAGCACAATCAGAAGATACACCAGCCAACTCTTATGGCGCTTCTTGCGCGGAACAGCGGAATGTACGACACGCCGCTCCGTCTGTTCGTCTGTTTCTTCCTTCTTCTCTGGTTCCTTTACTGCCGGCCTTGGTTTCGGTGTCTCGGTACGGGGCTGCGAAAACCTGACCTTGGGCTCATGGAGACGCTCCGGATACAGACAGGTATTGAGATCCTGCAGCATCTCGGTGCAGGAGCGATAGCGGTTTGCCGGATCCTTGGCTGTCGCCCGGATCACGATGTTTTCCAGCGACTGCGGCACCGTCGGATTCTGCTGGCGGATACTTGGAATTTCGTTGTGCATCTGCATCAGAGCAACCTGCACCGCACTTTCCGCCTTAAAGGGAACATCCCCCGTCAGCATCTCATAGAGAACAATGCCCAGCGCATAGATGTCTGACTGTGCCGAGGCAGGCTTCCCCTTGGCAAGTTCCGGGGCCAGATAATGGACGCTGCCCATGACATTATTTGCCTGCGTCAGCTGCATACTTCCTTTGGCAAGAGCGATGCCGAAATCCAGCATCTTGATTGAGCCGTCAGCCGTAACCATTACGTTCTGCGGCTTGATGTCACGATGAATGATACCGCGCCGGTGCGCTTCCGCCGTCGCCGAAACCAGCTGCTTCATGATGTCAACAGCTTCTTCCTTCAGTAAGGGCCCCCGCTCCTTGATCACCTGCTTCAGCGTCTTGCCCGGACAGTATTCCATCACGATGTAGTGATGGCCCTTATATTCTCCGACGTCATAGATTTCGACGATATTGGGATGCGAAAGTGCCGTCGCCGCCTGAGCCTCACGTTCAAAGCGCAGAACCGAAGTCGGATCCGTGCTTAATTCGGAACGCAGAATCTTGATTGCAACCCGACGGTTCAGAATGAGATCCGTAGCCAGAAACACATCCGCCATGCCGCCCTGACCAATATGCTTATAGACTTCGTAGCGATTCGCAATCAGATTATTTCCTGCCATGGGTCTCCTCCTTTCCCTCTTCCTCCAGGTCGACCAAAATGATCGTAACGTTATCGTAGCCTCCCGCATCCATGGCGAGATTGAACAGGCTACGCACCTTCAGTGCCGGGTCCATGTCCCTGCGCCCGAGCACATCGCTGATATCGCCATCGCTCACATAGCCGTGCAGACCGTCGGAACATACCAGGAAACCGGCCGCCTCCGTATCGTAGCGGAAGATTCTTGCCCGCGTATGGTCCCACACGCCAAGCGCATTGGTCAGCACATTGCGGCGCGGAAAATCCTTCGCCTCTTCCGGCGTCAGCTCGCCGCGCTTCACCATCTCATTGACCAAAGAATCATCTTCCGTCAGCTGTTTCAGCTTCCCGTCCCAGTCAAACGCATAGGTACGCGAATCACCAATATTGACAATGTAGCGGCCAACATCACTCAGAACGACGCCGGTCAGCGTCGTACCCATTCCCTTCAGGGAAGGCATGCGGTCCCCCATCGCGTGGATCTCGCGGTTCGTCTTATTGATTTCACCCAGAAGCCAGCACTTCAGATCCTCACCATCCCGGAACGGACGATGATCCGAAAACGCTCTGGAAAAGTGTGTGACCGCCATCTGGCTCGCCACATCGCCCCCTCTTCCCCCGCCGATCCCATCGCAGACCATAGCGAAAACATCGCCCTGTTCCCCAGCGGCGATGGAATAGCTATCCTGATTGGTCTTCCGCATTTTTCCGCGGTCCGTTAGTCCGAAATATTTCATTCTTTTCCTAATTCGTGCCGTGCCCGCAGCTGTCCGCACGCTGCGTCAATATCATCTCCATGCTTGGTGCGCAGCGTCGCCTTGACGCCATGCTTCATGAGGACGTCATAGAAGTGCAGCGCTGTACGCCCGTCCGTTGTCCGGTATCCGTTTTCGTCCACCTCATTATATGGAATGAGATTGACATATGCATTCATGCCGCGGATCAGATCCGCCAGCTCAATCGCACAGGCATCCGAATCATTGACACCCTTCAGAAGAATATATTCAAACGTCAGCCGCCGATGATTATCGACGCTGTAATCCTTCAGCGCCGCCATCAGCGTATCCAGCGGATAGGCCTGATCGACCGGCATCAAACGCCGGCGCATCTCATCATTGGGCGCATGGAGCGACACCGCCAGATTGTACTGATAATGTCCCGCCGCAAAGTCACGGATCCGCGGCACAATGCCGCAGGTGCTGATCGTAATGTGACGTGCACCGATGGCCAGCCCAAGATCACTGTTGACGACGGCACAGAAGTCGAGCACGTTGTCATAGTTATCGAACGGTTCGCCCGTTCCCATGATAACGATATTGCCGACACGCTTGCCTTCCGCCATCAGTTCGCGCTCAATGAACATCACTTCACCGACCATTTCGCCCGCCGTCAGGTTGCGCTGTTTCTTTAAAAGACCGGAGGCGCAGAAGCTGCAGCCCATGTTGCAGCCGACCTGGGAAGAGACACATACACTTTCCCCGAAGCTGAAGTGCATCAGCACCGCTTCCACCGTCGAGCCATCCTTCATCTCAAAGAGATATTTCGCCGTCAGATCTCTTGCCACCTGTTTATCGACCAGATGCACCGGATCAATATAGAACTCTGCCTTCAGCTGCTCGATCAAAGCTGCCGGAAGATCGCTCATCTCATCAAAGGAAGAAACCTGCTTCCGGTACAGCCACGCATAGATCTGTTTTGCACGGTAGCTTTTCTGCCCCCGCTGCGCCAGCCAGTCTGTCAGCTGCGCAATCGTTTCATCATAAATAGTCCGCATAATCCTGTTTATTTTATCATCCCTGCCCCTCAGAAATGTACTCTTTCCACCAGCGCCCCGTAGAATCCGCTTCCATGCAGGTCCTGCGGAAACCAGGTATGTTCCTCACAGAGCGAAAACTGCGGATGCTCCTGAAGGAAGCAACGAATCTGGGCAGCATTCTCCTTCTGATCCAGGGTACATGTACTGTACACGAAGCGGCCACCTTCTTTCAGCCGCAATGCCTGCGCATTCAGAATCTTCTGCTGCACATCGATCAGCTGATCCAGATTCTCCGGCTTCAGATGGTACCGGATCTCCGGCTTATGCGCCAGATCCCCCAGACCCGAACACGGCACATCCAGGAGAATCCGATCATACATCCCATCTGCCGCAACGCTGGCATCATGCACCGACGCTTCGACAATGTTTACCCCGGTCTGTTTCATCAGGGCATTGATCAGCTGCACCCTGCCCGGATAGAGATCGAAGGCAGTAATCCTGCCCTGATTGTTCATTGCACAGGCAATCTGCTGCGTCTTGGTCCCGGGAGCCGCACAGGCATCAAGAACCTCCATTCCACTCCTTGCATCAAGCATGCGCACAACCCGCTGCGAAGTACGGTCCTGAATGACACAGAACCCCTTCTGAAACAGCGGTGACGACGCCAGAATCCCGTCATACTGGAAGCAATCGTCTTCGATCGCTTTTACCTTCGGATCGGCAGCGGCTGTCTGCCACCCTTCATGAAGAGTGTTCCATCTTCCATAGACGGCAGCCGGCTGCTGGTCCGCCTGTGCTATGGAAAGAGCGGTGCTCTTTCCATAGTGTGCTTCCCAGAGTTTCAGAATCCAGAGCGGATGACTTGTTTCAATCGCTGCCTTCTTCAGTTCATCGGTTTCATCCACCGGCAGCTCCCCGCGCCGCTGCACCTGCCTCAAAACCGCATTGACGAACTTTTTTTCATACGGGTTTGCCATGGCGACGGCATCATTGATCACGGCATAGGCCGGGACGCGTTCCATCTTCAACAGCTGATAGACGCTCATCGAAAGCAAAACAGCTGTCTTCGGTTTTGTTTTAGCGGCAAGATCCTGCCACTGGTACTGCAGCCACATCCAGCTGCGCAGACTTCCATAGATAATCTCGGAGGCAAGTCCCTGATCGAGCGGCGAAAGATCATTTTTCTCACGCATCACAAGTGATGCGTAGGCACCGTGATTCATTACCCGATCCAGTACATTCCATGCATACATTCGTGCATTCATTTTTCTACTCCAGTGCCATCGGGTTGACATCGACCCGGATGGATACCGACGAAGGATATTTTTCCCTGAGGGCTTCGCGGACGCTGCTGCGCATTTCGTCCAGGTCCCTTCCCTTCAGAAGGATGCGGTCGCGCATCAGATCCTGCAGTTTAAACAGATTGATGACGCCGATCGTTTTGAAACTGCCGGAAAGATGCTGCTTGAGCCGCGCCGAGGCCGAATGAACAGCCTTCGCATCCCTTCCCGTAATCGTCAGCGCAATCAGATACGTATACGGCGGATACATGCCGGCGTGACGGAACTGCATCTCGCTCTGAAAGAACATCAGATAATCCTGTTTCACAGCAGCCCTGACTGCATAATGATCGGGATCGAATACCTGATAAACCACTTCTCCCGCATCAAGGCTGCGTCCGCTTCTTCCGGCGGCCTGCACCAGAAGATCAAACGTCATTTCACAGCTGCGGTAGTCGCTGCGGCTGAGGCCTTCATCACCATTCAGAATGCCGACAAGCGTCACATCGGGGTAGTCCAGTCCCTTGGCAATCATCTGCGTCCCAAGAAGAATGTCCGCCTCATGGCGGCCGAAGGAGGACAGAATCTTTTCGTGGCTGTTTTTATAGGCCGTCGTATCGGCGTCCATGCGCAGAATCCGCGCCTGCGGGAACATGTTCTGAACCTCTTCCTCCAAGCGCTGCGTCCCGTAGCCGAAGGTTGAGAAACCATCCGAAGCTCCACAGGAAGGACACACCTTCGGAAGGCGGCTGACCGTTCCGCAGGAATGGCATTTCAGCAACCCCTCCGACTTATGCCAGCTCATGGCCAGATCACAATGGGGACAGATGATCGCCTGCCCGCATGCCCGACAGCGCAGGATACTCGTATACCCGCGGCGGTTCAGCAGAAGGATGACCTGTTTGTGCTGATCCAGGGCCGCCTTCATCTTTTCCTTCAGGACTTCGGAAATCATGAAATCACGGGAGCGAAGCGCATTTTTCATCGGCACAACCGTGATCGCCGGCATCTGCTGATTCACCCGCTGACTCAGCGTAATGAGATGATAGACACCCTTCCTTGCCCGTGCAAAGCTTTCCAGCGACGGCGTCGCCGATCCCAGCAGCACCTTGCAGTGATTGTACCTGCCCCGGAACAGTGCCACATCCCGACAATGGTAGGCCGGCTGATTTTCCTGCTTGTAGGAAGAATCCTGTTCCTCGTCAAGAACGATGAGGCCCAGGTTGGTAAAGGGAAGAAACACCGCACTGCGCGTACCGACGACAATTGAAGCCTTTCCGCTCATCACCTTGCGGTACTGCTCATATTTCTCCTGCGCATTCAGCGCCGAATGATAGACGGCAAGATCATTTCCAAAACGGCTGTGCACACGCGAAATCATCTGCGGCGTCAGCGATATTTCCGGCACCAGGAACAGGACCTGCTTTCCTTCAGCAAGCGCCTGCTGCGCCAGTTCGAGATACACTTCCGTTTTTCCTGATCCCGTTACGCCATAGATCAGATACACTTCGTCATCACTGTGGTTGATAGCATCTACGGCTTCCTGCTGCTCACGGGTGAGTGGATAGGGCCGCGCGGACGCCGTCCCCGCGGATGGTGCAGCCTGCCGCTCGCGGCTGAAAAGCTCAACGACGCCTTTTGTGACAAGGTTATGTGCCTGATTGGGGAATTCCTTTCGTAAGTCGCTGTAGCGCATCTCCTTCGCATTGGCGACCGCTTCATAGGCCAGCAGTTCCTTCGGTGTCAGTTCGGCGCCGTTCTGCGTGATGCGTACCCATTTTTCACTGACGACCGCTGCCCGGTTGCCCGCCGGCTTGATCTTTGCCGGCAGCATCGCCTGAAAGCAGGCAATGGCGGAAGACAGCGTCTCATCCCGCATCCAGAGCGCAAGATCATGAAGCTCCGGAGTAATCAAAGGCTCCCCATCCAGCACGTTCCCGATTTTCTGAAGCTCAAATCCCTTTTCCTTCTCTACTTCTTCCAGTGTCTGATCCGTATGACAGCCTTCTTCAACAAACCCGATCAGCTGACGATGATTGAAAGAGACTTCCACCCTTACACCGCAGAGAAGAGGCGTATCATACCAATACGTATAGGTACGGTCCAGTGATCGCACCGGATGTTCGATCCAAACTTCGATTAATTCCATCGCCGATATTTTACTATAAGCCCGTGCATCGAATGTGCAATAATTATGGACAGAAACAGGAGGCCTCCCTATGAAATCCTCACGTAAATATACACTCGGCCTGATCGGCTGCGGAGCGATGGGAACCGCTATCGCCCATGGCGCCGTCATCACGGAATATCTCGAACGCTATCAGATCTGCGTCTATGATCACCATGAGCAGCGTACACGTGATCTATGCCGCAACGAAAGCTTTGCCTACATGGAAAACGAAAAGGATGTCGCTTCCCAGTCCCATATCACCCTGATTGCCGTCCAGCCCCAGGCGCTGGACGCCTGCCTGGAAAAGCTGAAGGGCACGAAGATCGAATGCCTGCTTACCATCGTTGCCGGCATTCCGACGTCGTACTATCGTGAAAAGCTCGGACAGGATGTTCCGGTGATCCGGGCCATGCCCAACATGGCGCTTTCGATTGGCGAAGGCGCTACGGCCCTGTGCATGTCGGACAACACTTCGGCTGACGATTATGACTTTGTCTTCAAGCTGTTTGCCTCGATGGGCATCAGCCGCACCATTCCGGAATCACAGATGAGTCAGATCATCTCCGTCAACGGGTCGACCCCCGCCTACTTTTATGTCTTCCTCAACAGTCTGCTCAAGGACGCAACCTCCCGCGGCATCGAAGATGAAAGCGCAAGGGCGCTGCTCGTACAGACCATGATTGGCGCCGGCAAGCTGCTGCAGGAACATCAGGCTGACGCGATCGAAGATCTGATCAAGGAAGTATGCACCGAAGGCGGCACGACCATTGAAGCCGTACGTTCCTTTGAGAAAAACGGCCTCGACCGTATGGTTCATGAAGCGGATGACGCCTGCATCAAGCGCGCCGAAGAGATCGGAAGCCGCAAATAATTCATCTCGCGTTCCACTCAAGCATTCAAAAACAGGACTCCGGGTTCTATGCCGAAGTCCTGTTTTCAGTTGTTTCTCAGTTTTTACTGCCTTTCTTCTCAAGCAGATACCCTGCAACCAGAGCGGCCGCACCGGGCACCAGCAAAGCGATCATATCAACAATCACCTGCTTCGAAAGCAGAGATGCCGACACACCGGCCGAAGCAAGATAGCTGCGAAGCGCGAAGATGAACAGCGCCGTCAGAACCATGCTCAGGATATAGAAGATCTGCGGAACAAGCGTTTTTACATCAGCTGTTTTCTTCATAACAAACCTCCTGGGTTTTTTATAGTATACGGTCAATGTTTGAATAATGCGTGAAATCTGCCCCACATCTTCGTAGAACTGCCCGTATTTCACTTCGTCTCTTCAGAATCCGGATACAGATCCACGTATTCCTCACGTCCATATCCGCATGCACTAAAGAAGCCCCTGGCATCCTTGAACTGTAACGGAAGATGGATGACCAGCGGACCATAGTTCTCTGAGGCACTCTTCAACAGAGCTTTTCCAGCACCTTTTCTGCGCATGGAAGGATCCACGTATACTTCCCTGACCTTACCGTCTTCACTTACCTCAAGATAGCCTGCAAACTGCCCACGCAGCGAAGCCGCATACACATGAAAGGAGCGAAGATCATTTTCAAGTTCCTGCTGCGAAAGGGATACATCGCATCCCTCAAAATCCTTCTTGAGCATCAGCAGCCGCATGTAGTTGTTCCGGTTGATTTCAACAATGCGCCAGGATACCGCAGCTTCGTTGAAAGAAGACTGAACAGGGGCTTCCCTTTCCTCTGCTTCTTCGTCAGCCGCATCCTCAGGATCCACATCTGCACCGGAAAAGCTGTAGGGAATACCGTTGTCTTCGCACCAGCCCATCGCCAGGTCCATCAATGCATTCTCCTGCCACCGGTACCACTGATCTTCGATACCGAAGCGCTGCAGAACCGAGCGAAACCGATGGAAGGCACCGCGGCCCGAGATCGCATTGACAAGCCAATCACGCTCTTCTCCCGTACGGCTTTCCGCAAAATCACGGATCATGCCGTAATCATCGCGTTCCATCTTGGTCGGCAGCTGCACCGCATCCTCAGGAACATCATCATCCTGTTCGTAAAACTCTTCCGTCGACGGGGAATACCAGATATCCTGATCCTCATCAACCATCGATATTTCATCTACCAGCTGTTTCAGATTGACTGCCATCGTAATGATCCCTTCCTATCCTGACTGCTACCTACAGCATTACTTTACACCATATCCGCTGCCTGTCATTGATTCGCCACCCTGAAAATTTCCAAAATCCATGCCACCGGACAACGGATCATCATCGCTCCTGCACAGGCAGGAATATGCAGGAAGACTAAGACAAACGGCCATTTGTAAACTCTACGCTCTGCTCAGGCAACATCGCGGATATCATTTTCTACGATGTTGAATCGCATAAATTCAGGAATCGCTTCCTTCTCAGATCTTCGTAAAGCATTGTCATTTCCTTCAACGGCTGCTATTGCCAGAATGATTGATGGATAGATGATTTCTTTCAATTTGTACCGCCGAATATAATTCATGGGAAATGCTTCTGTAGTGGCTGGCTTCGCCTCTTTTACGTGCCTCACGTTTGATTGATCTGGCTCCTTTCTGAGACTCAAGAACATACGTTTCATCAAGCTCTACGGTTCCTGCCAGCTTCTCTGTTTCCTGCCCAGAGCTTTTTCAAGGAAGCAGAGAAATTTATGACGGTTCTCAAATACACACTGTATGGACCGATTCAGTCTGGCTGCAGTCTTCTTCATCGGTACGCAGAGAATTGCATCCTTACAAATCTCAACGAATTCTTCCTGCGTGATCTTGAGGTTATGCGTCATCATTCCGGAATCATATACAAAGCGCTTGCCACAGGACTTGCAGCGATAGATCTGCTTAGTGGCGTAAGGATTGCCAGTACGCTTCCCGCCCGTATGTTTAATGTGCTCAAAGCCAGCTTTTGTAAATCCATCCGTGCAATGGCATTTAGGGCATACTGCAGGTTCGGTCCCAGCAAGCTGATCATTCAGATTCGCCATGTCATTAACGATACGGATGACGCGATCCTGCTGGGAATCCGTAAGGTTGAAGAATTTACGAATCACTTCGGGAACTCTCATAGTTGGCCTCCATCTTTATGGCTTCAAATGACAGCTTCCTACTTAGGGCGCACAAAAAACGTATAGTGAACCAAATCTTGTTTAATTTAGCAAAAGATAAAACAATGGAACTATCGTCAACACTGTTATCCTCTGAAAGGAGTCGTCAAATATGCTTTTGCTTTTTCAATGCCGGAAGTGTGGCAAGTTCTTCTGACGGAGTAAGCATTATACAGCGTCTGTTTCCAATATATGCAGTGTGAAAATCACAACTCCTTGCAATATAAACAGGCAAAGAATCCTGATGATTCCCTGCTTCATATTTTATTGAGATTCCGAATTGTGCGTACCGGGATCTTATAACGCTCAGAAAAATCGGATCGCGTATCTCCAAGCATCGCTCTCATTTCTCTTATTTCAATATGCTTCACCGCCAGAATTTTACACCCAATGGGTGCATTGGTTCATCAAAATTCAAGCCTCCTGCCCTTCAGGGTGTTTCGCCCCGGAATTACCGCATACGTATTTTTTTCGTGAATTTGCAATACAGCATCAGGCCAAGCTCACTACCACTGCTCTTGCTATCCGCAGGATTTTCAGAATTTTGATCTTCTTTACCCTTTTTATCCATCACCAGCATCACCTCTTTCCAAATCCACAAACCAAAATCACAAACCTTGAAAAGATGAAAAAAGGCCACTAGATAGGTACAAAATCTATCTAGTGGCCCTGCCACTGAAGATATGGTGGTCGCTAAGGGGTTTGAACCCTTGACCCCTCCCCTGTGAAGGGAATGCTCTCCCGCTGAGCTAAGCAACCAGTGCAAACAGTATACCATCCTTCACTGACTGCCGCCAGTGAATTTGGATCCCTGCCTCAACCGGTGATGACTCTGCTCAGCTTCACATCCCATGGATCCGCATCAATCCGGTCCACCAGCTGCCCGCGGAAGATAATGCCGACAGCATCCATGCCTGCAGAGAGCACGGAATCATAATAGCCCCTGCCATAGCCGACACGGTTGCCCTCACAGTCAATGGCCAGCGCCGGAACAATCATCATTCCGATGGAGGAAAGATTGATCTTCCCGGCACCGTTTTTCGGCTCAAGAATAGAAAACGGAGCCGGAACAAGATCTTCAAAGCTTTCGATCCGGTAAAACCCCAGCGTACCGCCTTCCACCTTCGGAACTGCCACCGTTTTCTTTTCTTCCAGGCACCAGGCAATGAAACGCCTGGTATCCAGCTCATCTTTCACTGAAACATAGCAGCCGATGACTTCTACATCCCGGCAGATTTCCTTCAGCTGTGACAGAACGGCTTCTTCTTCAAAAGCACGCTCCCCATTACTTAATGAGGAGCGTAGATTTCTTCCCAGCTTTCTTGCGTCTTCCTTGTTCATCAGCCGATCGAACCGCTCATATCGATCTTGAGCAGCTGATTGAGCTCGACCGCATATTCCATCGGCAGCTCACGGGTGAAGGGCTCCAGGAAGCCCATCACGATCATCTCCGTCGCCTGCTGTTCGGAAAGACCGCGGCTCATCAGATAGAAAAGCTCATCTTCACTGATCTTGGAAACCTTGGCCTCATGCTCGATCGTCGATGTTGCGTTGTCATTGATGTTCAGAGGAATTGTATCCGAACGCGACAGATCATCGAGAATCAGCGTATCGCACTCAATGTGCGCCTTGCTGTAATCAGCTTTCGGCGTAAAGCGGATCCAGTCACGGAAATTAGTCACACCGCCATTGCGCGAAATCGACTTGGAAACAATCGAAGAACTCGTATGCGGCGCCAGATGAATCATCTTCGCACCCGTATCCTGAAACTGGTTCTTCGAACCGACCGCAATGGAAATGCACATGCCGTGCGCATATTCACCGGCCAGAATGCAGGCCGGGTACTTCATCGAAATCCGGGAACCGATGTTTCCATCGACCCATTCCATCGTACCGTGCGCATCGACCTTCGCCCGCTTGGTTACCAGGTTCAGAATATTGCCCGACCAGTTCTGCACCGAAGAATAACGGCACTTCGCACCCTTGCCGACAAATACCTCAACAACGGCCGCATGCATCGAATCCTTCGAATACTGCGGCGCCGTGCAGCCTTCTACATAGGAACATTCCGCTCCATCATCCACAATGATGATTGAACGCTCAAACTGACCCATCGATTCCGAATTGATCCGGAAATACGACTGCAGCGGCTTCTCCAGCTTCACGCCCTTGGGAACGTAGATGAAGCTGCCGCCCGACCATACGGCACTGTTCAGCGCCGCAAGCTTATTGTCCGTCGGCGGAACGATGGTCGCAAAGTACTTCCGGAACAGATCCGGATATTCTCTCAGACCGCTGTCAATGTCCAGGAAGATGACTCCCTTCTTCTGCACCTCGTCCAGCATGTTGTGATACACCGCTTCCGACTCGTACTGCGTCGTGACTCCTGCCAGGTACTTGCGCTCCGCCTCCGGAATGCCAAGCTTCTCGAAGGTGTTCTTGACCGTTTCCGGCACATCGTCCCAGCTCTTCTCGGCCTCCTGCGAAACCTTCTTGTAATAGGTGAAATCCTGGAAATTGATCTCCGAAAGATCCGGTCCCCAGTTGGGCATCGGCATCGACTCAAACGTATGGAACGCCTTCACACGGAACTCCGTCATCCATTCCGGCTCATGCTTGAAGGCGCTGATCTCGCGCACAATGTCTTCATTCAGGCCCTTGCCGGTATCCAGAACGGCTTTCACATTGTCCTTGAAGCCGTACTTGTAGTGATCCTGCGAAGTCAGTATATCGTCTCTGTTTTCTTCGCTCATTTCTTTTCCTCGCTTTCCTCAAGCATCTCCTTCATCGCCTTCCAGCCGATGGTTGCACACTTGATGCGGTTGGCCTGCTTGTGCACATTCTTCATCGCAACGGCTTCCTCCAGAAGAGAAGGATCATAGTCCTTTTCCTCAATCATATTGAAGTAGTTGTCGATAATCTTATCGGCTTCTTCGACGGTCTTTCCCTTGATGAGATCCGTCATCATCGACGTCGACGCTGTCGAAATCGTGCAGGCCGTACCATCAAAGCGCACATCCTGCACCCTGCCGTCGGCAATCTTTGACTGCACCGTAATGTCGTCAATGCAGGAATCCGATGCCATATGCCGGCTCAGATAACCGGCGTCATTTTTCACCAGTCCATGATTGTGCGGATACTGATAGTGATCCATGATCAGCTCCCGCAGCACCATCGGATCGTTCAGAAGATCAGATTCAGACATATCACCACTGCCTCCTTAGAAGAAAATGCCTACCGCATTCTCCAGAGAAACCTCTGAGATGACCTGTACCGCACGGTCCACCTCTTCCTTCGTGTTGTAGAAATACAGCGACGCCCGTACCGTCTGATCCGTACCAATGATATGGTGAAGAATCTTGGCACAGTGATTGCCCGAGCGCACCGCAACATTCTTCGCAGCCAGATACCCGGCCGCATCCTGCGCAAAAATCATCTTTCCGCTCTTGGGATCCTTGACGTTGAAATCGATCGGCCCGTGTTCATTATCCGGATTATAAAGAACGACGTTATCAAGCTGCAGCATCTTCTCACAGAAATACCGGCGAAGCTCCATCTCATAGGCCTCGATGTTATCCATCCCGAGCGAAAGCAGATAGTCCGCCGCAGCCGCAGCACCGATCACACCTTCAATGTTCGGCGTACCGGCTTCAAACTTGACCGGCGTCTCCTTGAGAATCATCGAACCGTCATCCTCAAAGCGCGCATTCATATCGCCCCCGAGCATCTGCGGATCCATCCGGTCCAGCAGCTCCTTCTTCCCGTACAGAATGCCGACTCCCGAAGGACCGCACATCTTATGTACCGAGAAGCACAGGAAATCAACATCAAGATCCTTCACATCCACCGGCAGATGCGGAACGGACTGCGCACCGTCCACGATCATATAGGCACCGGCCGCATGTGCCGCCTTAGTCATTTCCCTGATCGGCTGAACAGAGCCGAGCACATTGGTCATCTGGGCAACGCACACCGCCTTTACGCCCGGATGCAGAGCCTTCTTGAAGTCATCGATTGAAATTCTCGCCTCGCCATCCGTCGGAATGTATTCCACCCTGATGCCGTATTCCTTTTCCATCCGGAACCACGGCAGCAGGCAGCTGGCATGTTCGGCCTTTGTCGTCAGAACAACATCGCCGGGCTTCAGAAACGTATGCTGCATTGCATAGGCGACCTCATTGAGCGACTGGGTCACGTTATGCGTATAGGCAATCTCATCCGGCTCACAATGAATCAGCCTGGCAAAGGATTTCCGCGCCCCGTCATAGAGACGGTCATTGGTCACCGCAATGCCATAGTCACCCCGGTGCACGTTGCTCGTATGCTTCGTATAGAAGTCAGTGACCGCATCAATGACCGGCTGCGGCTTCAGTGTTGTGGCCGCATTATCAAAATAGATCAGATCCGGGTTGTTCCGGAACATCGGAAAATCGCCGCGGACTTTGTTTACATTGAACATAGTTCCTCGAGCTTCCTTTCCATTTCATCCTTGAGCATCTGCCTGAGATCGGCGTCATCAATCGTATCGGCGATCGGCAGAAGATATCCCTGCGCCAGCAGAGCCGTGCACGTATTGTGGTCCAGGCCGCGCGACTCCATGTAATACAGCTGTTCCGGATCCACCTGGCCAATGCTCATGGCGTGGCTCGCCTGCACATCATTCTCATCAATCAGCAGCTGCGGAAGAATCTCCGTATTCTGCCCCTGCGCAAAGGAGAGGGCGCGGCTGGTCTGATGGGACTCCGAATGCGAAGCACCCTTCACCATCTTGCCGACGGCATTGATCATGAGCTTTCCCTTTTCCAGAACCACGGCATAGTTTTCCATATTGCCGTAGGTCTTCGGCGCATAGTTGACGACCTGCATGTTATAGCTGCGGCGCGTCTGTACCAGATTGGCTGAAGAAAGAAGACCTCTCGCTCCCGGCTCCAGCAGGGCAAGATACGTATCACGCTCAATCGCATGATCGTTCAGCTCACCATAGGCAACCGTCACATCACTGTCGGCCAGCGCCTCATGCGTCTCATCCATCTTCAGATCACAGTCATCTTCATTCCAGAAGAGATAGGTCACCTTCGCATTGCGGGCGGCATAGGTACGCACACGAATGTCTGCCGCGTGCTTGATCCGCACAAAGATGCGGCAGTCTCCCTGACAGCGGAACGTCAGATTCAGCTTCCGCTCACTGTCAATCTCATACGAAAACAAACCGTCCGCAAGCTGAAGATCCGTATCAACATGGATCGGCGTCATCATTTCCGGACCCCTGCTTCAGCAGCTGTACGCACAGCGCAGCTGCCAAGTGTTCCTACCGACTTGCGCTTGTAAGGATCCTCTTCCTCCGCCGTCGGCTTCACATGATATTCCTTATAGATCCAGTCGTAGCCATCGTGATCGATCCGGCGTGCCAGATCGCCATCACCTTCCAGAACAACCCGGCCATCGACCAGCACATGCGTATACTCCGGACGGATCAACTCAAAGAAACGCTCATAGTGCGACACAATGATCAATCCCATGTTCGTTTCCGCCTTCAGATTGTTGATGGCATCACCGACAATCCGCATCGCATCAACATCAAGACCAGAGTCCAGCTCATCGAGCATCGCCAGCGACGGCTTGAGCATCTCCATCTGAACAACCTCGTTGCGCTTCTTTTCGCCGCCCGAGAATCCTTCGTTCAGGAAACGGTGGGCCAGATCTTCCCGCATATCAAGATCCTTGATCGTCTTTTCCATAGCCTTGATGAACTGAAACAGAGGAATCGGCGTCTCACGGCGCACATTCATTGCGGCACGCAGGAAGTCGCTGTTGGTTACACCCGGGATCTCCTGCGGATACTGCATGGCCAGAAAAAGACCTGCCTTCGAACGCTCATCGACGCTCATGGCCAGCACGTCCTTGCCATCCCATGTAATGGAACCGGAAGTCACCTTATAATTCGGATTGCCCATGATCGCCGCCAGCAGCGTCGACTTGCCGTTGCCGTTCGGCCCCATGAGTGCATGGATTTCGCCCTCATTTACATTAAGGCTGACACCATGCAATATTTCTTTATCGTCCACGGATACGTGGAGGTTTTCAATTGCTAAGTTCTTCATTCCCAGCTTCCTTTCATTTACGCTCGGAATTATAGCATAGCCTCCCTTCCACAAGGCTTTTGACGCTCTTCCGTTTCGATGCCCAGACTGCTTCAGAATACATTTCGGATAATCTGTATCAAACAGCCCCGGCTGACATCTGAAACCTGATCTCCCGCTCATACACAGCAGACACCCGGACGGATCCGTTTAAAATTGCATTGCCAAAACCATTGTCTTATAATTAGAAAGCATTTTTTTCAGGAGGAAACATGGGCAGCTTTTTAAAGAAGAACTGGTTTATCTGTGTTCTCGTCGTCGCCCTTGCCGGTGTCAGCGGATATTACATTTACGACACAAGTAAAGACAAGCTCCGCGGCAAGAAGTCGAATGGAGAGGACGTTGTATACCAGATCAATGACGATGATGTAACAGCATCCGAATTCTATGATCAGATGTACGCCGACAGCGGCGTATCCGCTCTGTATCATGCCGTACTGCGTCAGGTCGTGGATCAGACAGTCGACACAACGGATGAAATGAAAACGAATGCCGCAAGTCAGGCACAGAGCATCATTTCCAGCTACGCTTCATCTTACGGCTCCAGCTATCAGACAACTCTGGATTCGCAGCTGAAATCGATGGGCTACAGCGGCTACGATGATCTGGAGCAGTACTTTATCGACTACAACAAGGAACTGCAGATCGCAGGCGACTACGCAAAGAATCACTTTGATGAACTGAAGATCCGCAACATCTCCTATATCCTTGTAGCAGCGGACGCAAACTCCGAAACACCGGGTCAGCCATCCGAGTCGCAGCAGGCAACGATGGATGCCGTTGATGCCGCAATCGCAGCAGGCAAGGACTTCGCCGTTGTTGCGGCTGATTACTCCGCAGACAGCTCCACGGCTTCTTCGGGCGGTGTTCTGGGAACGATCGATAAGAATACGAGCAACCTCGATGAAGACTTTCTGACGGCTGCCCTCGAGCTTAATGAAGGCGAAATCAGCAACTGGGTTTATTCTTCGAACTTCGGCTTCTTCAAGATCAAGTGCAACGCCGCAACTCCGGAAACACTGGAGACGGTTGTAAAGCAGCAGGATCTTGATACAGCTAACGGCGTCGACTATTCTTCACCGGCAACGCCATCACCGTCTGCCTCCGCTTCTCCGGAAGCGAGTGCTTCCGCACAGCCTTCCGCATCTGCTTCGGCAAAGGCAACCGTCGATCCGGATACGATCGATTCCAATCCGTACTACGATCTTGTTTCGAAATGGGATACAACCCTGACCGGACAGGCTATCTGGGATAAAGCTGAAGAGCTTGGCATCACTTTCGCTAACGACGATGATCGTGCTGCTCTGCGCAGCTACATGGGACTGGAAAGTGAAGCAAGCGCTGAACCGACAGAATCCCCGGCCGCAACGGAAGGAGGCGCACAATGAAGAAGTTAATTGCAATCTGTGCCGCAGCTCTGGTAATTGTTCCTCTGGCAGGCTGTGACGATGCCAGCGCAAAGCTGGACAGCGCCAATGAACCGGTCGTCACGATCGGCGGCAAGCGCATTACCAAAGGTCAGCTGTATTCTTCCCTGATGACATCCGTCGGCGAATCAACAGCGATCAGCCATTCGTGGCAGGTCATTGAGGATCAGGAAATCGAAACCACGGATGAGATGCTCTCAAATGCACAGAGCACCCTCAGCGGATATAAGATGATGTATGGCGAAGATACCTTTAACCAGTATCTTGAATCGACAGGCATGACTGAAGATGACTACATCAACAACGTCATCCTCGTCTCCACCAAGAAGCAGGAGCTGTACAAGAAGTACATCGAAGAGAACTTCGACACGGTTGTTACGGCCTACAATCCGATCAAGGCAACCATTCTCACCTTCACATCCAGTGACGATGCCAACGCAGCCGTCAGCGGCCTGAAAGACGGCTCCACGACCGTCGCCGATGTCATCTCGCAGTATTCCCTCTCGGACAGCGGTGAATCCCAGCTGATCACGATCGATACAACTTCGATTGATACGATTGCGCTGAGCTATCTGCGTTCTGCATCGGTCGATGACGGCTGGCAGGTTGTTCCGGGAAGCTCGGAAGACACATGGTATGTTCTGCGTCTGGATTCCAATACTCCTGCAGATTACCGTGACGAATTCATCGACTGGGCTTACCAGCAAACGTCCGTACAGAACGATGCGACGACCTACTGGTTCAAGAAATACAACTTCCATGTCTACGATATCGATCTCTACAATGCCGTCGCAAGTGCAGATCCCAACGCTCTTGTGCAGGCAATCGCAGATCCGACACCGACACCGGAAGAGAGTGCATCCGCAAGTGCTTCCGCTGACGCAAATTAAGCAAACAGAGATTCCAACAGGGCAGCCGCATTCAGGCTGCCTTTTCTGTATAATGGAAAACATTCAGGAGGCAGATATTATGTGTGTATTCTGTGACATCATCAATAAGAAAATCCCGTCCAAAGTCGTCTATGAAGATGACAAGGTTCTCGCTATTCTCGATCTTTCCCAGCTGACCTATGGCCATACGCTTGTCATGCCCAAGAAGCATGTCGACAATTTCCTGGAAGCAGACCCCGAGACCGTATCGTACTGTGCACTGGTCACCCAGAAGCTGGCCAGGCAGATTGTAAAAAACACCGGTGCCAAAGGTGCCAACATCGTAACCAATGCAGGTGCCGCAGCCGGTCAGTCCGTGAATCATCTCCATTTCCATATCGTTCCCCGCTACGATGAAAACGACGGTTTCGGCTTCCGGGAAACACCGCACGAGAACCTTGACCTGGATGAAGTACTGAAGACTATCACGAAATAACGAATGATCCCGATCGAGTAGGAGGCGGTGATTAACCGCCGTCCTCTCACACCACCGTACGTGCCGTTCGGCATACGGCGGTTTCAGTACTTAGAACACAAGTTGCAGTTGAACTGCAGAATATTTAGGATGAACAGACTCGAAGTATCTGGATGCAGATGGGCATCCCCATTCTTCGAGTTTTCTATTTGACAGCGCGCGCTTGACAGTCGTTAACTGCACTGCCCTGCATGTACCTTTTCGGGTGTTTGCCGCCATGAATGCGTACTGCTTCGGAATGCCAAGTTCTATGAGCTTCCTGTATTTCGTTCTCGGCTTCTTCCAATGCTTCCATATAATCATTCTCATCCTTGTGCGAAGCCACTGGTCCATTTCTTTCAGCCAGCTTCTCAGCTCCGCCACGCCGTAGTAGTTGATCCATCCGGTGATGCTCCGCTTAATCTCCCGACAAATATCGGAAAACTTTCCCGGACGTTTCTTGTTCGTCATGATTTTGAGCTTCTCTTTGCATTTCTTCTTGGATTTCATGTGCGCATAGATGTGATAATGCCCATCCGCTCTTCTACCCATTCCGAACCCCAGATATTTGAACTTCCCACCGTTGGACGCCAGATTGACGATTTTACTCTTCTCCCTGTTTACCTTCAGCTTCAGCTTCCCTTCCAGCATCGTGATACTGCCTTCCAGTATTCTCTCTGCGGCCCTTCTGCTCTTGGCCAGTAGAACAATGTCATCCGCATACCTGATTTCCGGTACTCCTCTGCGTGCATACTCCTGATCAAATTCGTTCAGGTATATGTTTGCCAGCAGCGGACTGAGATTCCCGCCNTTCGTCCCTAATTGTCTTTCTCAGTTCCCTGATCAGACGATCATGGTTCAGGGTATCGAAATACTTGGACAAATCCAGAACAACTGCCCAGCAATACCCTTCCTCCGCATATTCTTTTACCTTCATAATGGCCTGCTGTCCACTTCTTCCCGGTCGATAGCCAAAGCTGTTTTCCGCGAATTGTGGCTCATAAAGAGGCGCCAGCACCTGAGCTATGGCCTGCTGTACAACACGATCCTTAACCGTTGGAATCCCCAGTTTTCTCACTCCTCCATCCGGTTTCGGTATTTCCCTGCGTCTTACGGCTGTAGGGTGATAGTAGCCACCCATCATCTGTGCCTGAACCTCGGCGAAATGTGTCTCCAGCCATTCCATTGCCTCCGGGATTTTCATCCCATCGACTCCGGCTGCTCCTCCGTTCCTCCTCACACGCTTCATGGCTTCCTTCATGTTCGGGATTGAACTGATCTCTTCCATGAGGTGCTCGGCCCTGCAACTGCGCTCCCTTTCCTCGTCTTCCGAATGGCAGATGCTCGACGCTTCCGCATGCTTTTCGCATTCCGTGCTATTCCTCTGTGGACAGCCCATATTCTGGTTTTCTGTTTTCATAGCATCTCCTTTCTTTCAATCGGTTACTCAGGATTCATACTGATTTGGTCCTTCGCCGCAACTCCCTTTGGTTTTTTTCCGGCTACTACGACCTCGGCTGACTTCCGCAGAATCAGCACCGCCTTCAATGTATAGCGATGGTTCCCGTTCCCTTCGGTATTTCTGCGGATCTCCCCGGGTAAGTACGACAACTTTCGTTCCATCTACCTGCGCCATTTATACCCATGCAATCCGTGCAGTATTGGATTTCTGCCTGTATTGCGGCTTCATCCTTGCATGACTACCTCATATGGCGTTCCTGTTCGTCAGGCCGGAACTTTGCCCGCGCAGTTAGTATGTTCCTGCGCATCCGGCTTCTTTCAGATTCCACCTTGCGATGGACACCCTTGCCTTCGGCTAACGATTCCTACTGCCAAGTTCGTAGTGGTCTTTCACCACCTAGTTATCGCCCATGCCGGGCACACAATGAAAAAGGCGGCTGCGGCCGCCTTTCATTTACCTGCTTATTTACTTTCTTCTTCGTGGTTGATGCGAACATGCATACGCCGGAACATTACTTCCTGCGCCTTTTCTTCCAGCGTATCATCCAGAGGCTCCAGATCCACGCTGCCGTAATTTCTCCTGAGTGCCCGCCGCAGCACAGCATCCGCAATTCTCGGGTTCTTCGGCAGCAGCGGCCCGTGCATGTAGGTCGCAAGCACCTGATCATTCACAAAGCCTTCCGTGCCGCCTTCGAAGGTATTGCCATGTCCCTTCAATACTCTGGCAAAGACCGTATCAACATTGCGTGTCTGTCCGCCATGGTTCTCAAACCCGACCGCCGGAAATGTCTCACCATCGATGCTCGCCTCCACCGCAATATTGCCGATGCAACGATGACTGCGATCACTCGCCTCCGTGTAGTAGTCAAAAAAATGCAGCCCCTCATCCAGATGCCCGTCCTGATCCTTGTAATAGGCACCAAACAGCTGATACCCGCCACAGATCAAAAGAAATGCCGATCCGCTGTCATAGGCTTCCCTGATCGCATCCCTGCGCTTGAGCAGATCATTTTTAATCAGACTTTGTTCATGATCCGCGCCCCCGCCGAGAAAGAACAGATCATAGTCTGCCGGCGTGCGTTTCTCATCGATCGTACAGGTATCCACTGTCACATCAATGCCACGCTTGGCGGCCCTTGTCTTAAGCACCTGAATATTGCCCTTGTCCCCATACAGGTCCATCAGATCGTGGTACATCCACAGAATTTTCAGTTTCACTGCCGATGCCCCCTTTCCTGCTTTGCCAGCAGGTGCCGCGTCGGATGCAGCGCCGTATAGGTCGCCATAATAAAGCTTTCCACCCGCTGATCATCCAGCCACTCCACAGCCTTCTCTGCATCTTCGATAACCAGAATCCGATCCTCCAGGCCCTCGTATTTCAGCCGCAGCGCCATATCATAGGCCCTTAGACCCGAACATACAATCGTCTGCACCAGCGGATCCTTCAGCCTCTCAAAATGCGCATCCCAGATCCAGCTCACATCATGGCCGTCCTGATCATTGTCATTCAGAAAGATGCATATATTCTTCTTCATCGGCTGCGCAATGATGTATTTCATGACCTCATTTGCGCCGGTCGGATTCTTGATCAGATTAATTACACACGGGCGCGACAGATGGAACTGCTCATTGCGGCCCTCCTTGAGATGGTAGGTCGAGAACACTTCCGACGCACATCTGCCATCAATGCCAAGGCTCGAAAGCAGACACAGAACCGCACAGCAGTTATAGATTCCATAGATCGTGTTGACAAAGGAATGGTAGGTCCTTCCATTCACATCAAAGGTACCGTGCATGAAGTCGACATTCCTTCCAAGAACCTCCGGCTGAATCTCACCGAAATGATCCTTCGGACAATGGAAACGGCCAATGTGCGAATACTGATAGTAGTCATAGACCAGCCGGCTGCCGCAGCGCGGGCAGAACTTTCCCTCGCCTGCCTCATCCGTAATCGTCCGCGACTCCAGATACCGGTCCACCGAATAATAATGAACCTTCGCATAAGGCGCATGATCCGCCAGACGCACGACATTGGGATCGTCACCGTTGAGAATCAGATCCCCATGGAAGTTCTCAAGAACCGAGATGATCTTGCGGATGATTGTCTCCATCTCTCCCGCCCGATCCAGCTGGTCACGGAAAAAATTCGTCACCACAAGATGCGTCGGATGAAGATTGGCAAACTGGCGGAACAGCGTCAGCTCATCCACCTCAATCACTGCCGCATCCGCCTTGATGTAGTAATTCTCATCACTTCCCGATGCCAGCAGGGTCGCAATTCCGACATTGAGGTTATCACCCCGGTGATTGTTAAGCACCGTCTTCCCTGCCGCCCTGAGGCTTTCCGCAATCAGGTTGCTTGTCGTCGTCTTGCCATTGGTACCGGTGACCAGAACTACCGTCTCAGGCATATGAAAACGTCCGATGAAATCCGGATCCATCTTCAGCGCCAGCTCACCGGGCAAGGAACCGCCGCGCCCGTATTTTGAAAGGATCTGATGCGCCTTCTGCACCAGAAACAGCTTCGGATCGCTCATTTCATCTCCCGCGGTTTATAGAACTGCCGATTGTCAAGTGCAAAGACCCGCTGCGACCAGCTGCCCGGCTTCACGCCATCCAGCACCTGCTTCAGCGTATTCATGCGCGCATCCATGTTATCGATGAGAAACAGAGCCTCCGCTTCCGGAATCTCCGGCATCATCGGCGAACCGAACTCGAGCTTGCCATGATGCGAAAGGATCATATGCCTCAGAAGAATCGCCTCTTCACTGTTCTGCAGCCCCTTTTCTTCCGCCACCTCCATCAGCCAGCCATGGCCGATGGAAATGTGTCCGATCAGCTTTCCTTCCTCGGTATATTCCGAAGAAACAAGGCCGCCAAGTTCCGCCGTCTTGCCCAGATCATGCAGAAGGACGCCCGCAAGCAGAAGATCCCGATTCAATTGCGGATAGAGACCTGCAACCTCTTCGGCAAGCTTTGCCATCCCGAGTGTATGTTCCGCCAGACCTCCGCGGTAGTTGTGATGGATCCGGCTCGCAGCGGGATATTCATAGAACGCATCCCCGACCCTGTCCAGCATTCCCTGAACCAGCGTACGGATATTGGCATTGCTGAAGGAAGAAATATATCCGGCCACCTGTTTCTTCTGTTCCTCTGTGCTCATCCGCGAACTGCGGATAAACGCTGAAAGATCAATGCTCGACTGATCAATATCAACCACTTCCGATACACGCATCTGCAGATTATGGTTGTATTCCAGAACTTCACCGGAAATCTGTTCCACATGCCCCGCAACAACGGCCGCCGCCTTGTCTCCGGTCGCATCCCAGAAACGGCCTTCAATCGTTCCGGTCGCATCTTGCAGCTGCAGAATCAGATAAGGAGAACCCTTTGTCGTCACACCTTTCACACTGCTTTTAATCAGCAGATTCTGGCAGATCCGATCATGCTCCTTGAAATCTTTGACATCAGGCATCTCAGTCACCCCATTTCATTTCATCTAAAATCACATAAATATCTTCGGTATCAAATCCCTGCGCAGCACAATAACGGAACACCGTATTGCGCAGCTGCGTCGACTTGTATTTCTTCTCGTACCGTTTCTTGGCTTTGGCGGCACATTTGCGCAGCGCATCGAGTTCCGCACTCTCATCGAGACCGAAATCCATCTGCCCGATTACCTGCGTGATCGTATCACTGTCGTAGCCGCGCGTCATCAGCTTCTGCCGCAGCATTTCCTTCTTATGGCGCACCGAAACACCGGTAATGGAATCCGAAATCCGCTCCGCACTGCGCATCGCATTTTCAACCTCGCGATCCGGTTCCCTGGACAAAGCCTTCTGGATCAAATCATCGGAAATGCCACGCTTATGAAGCTCATACTCAATCCGCCTGTGTCCCAGCAGGCGTGCCCGCATCGAAGTAACAGACTCGAGGCAGTAGCGCTCATCGTCAAGATAGCCTTTTCCCTTAAGATGGGACACAATCGCATCAATCTCTTCTGCGGAGCACTTCGTATTGTTCTTCAGCCAGTCTCTGACCTCCTGAATCGAACGATCCTTGACCGCAATCCGCTGCATGCACCGCTGATAGGCAAGCACAGCCTCCTGTTTCTTCTGGTAGGCCAGCATGAAGCGGGCACTGATCCGGCCGCCCTTGCGCAGTCCTGCCTGCGCATAATCCTCCAGCGTCAGATACAGCGTCTCATCTTTCTTGTTTTTCAGATCCGACAGGGTCAGCTTGACGATATCATCCTTGACTGCGACATCAGCGATCTTGACCATCGTCTCATAGTTATCGATCGCTTCCTGGTACACGGCAAGCGCCTTTTCACAGAACACCTGTGCACTCAACGGCTGCACCTGCGCAAGGCAGTTCTTCTTCAGCGAAGAAAGCGTATCCGCATCGATCGCAGCAAACCGCTTCAGGCACGCCGCAAGGTCCTCTTCCGTCTCAAAGTACCAGCCCGTCTTTCCTTCCACCACAATGTCCTTGAGCACCTCATCTGTACGTGCCAGCAACGGAAGACCGCTGGCCATCGCCTCAATAAAGGTCATACCCTGCGTTTCGGAGCGTGACGCCGAAACAAAAGCATCACTTGCCCGATAGTAATCCGGAACCTCAACAGCAGGTTTCGGACCAAGGAACGTAATCTTACCGGAGGCACCAAGCTGTCCGGCAAGATCTTTCAGTTTCTCCAGATCCGGTCCCCCGCCGATCACCATCAGGTGCACCGGAACGCAGCTGTCAGCTGCCATCGCAAAACCGCGGACAACAAGATCCAGTGATTTTTCCTCCGCAATGCGTCCGACATAGACGATGAGTTTCTCATCTCCGTAAACATTGACCTCGTTACGGATGGCCGCTGTCTTCTCTTTGTCTTCTTTGGCCGGATCAAACCGGTCCAGTTCCAATCCCGTCGGAACGACATGAATATTCGTCGAAACATGATAGCGTTCCAGCAGCTGTTCTGTCTTGATGCTGGGTGCGATGACCTCAACCGACGCATTTGCATACAGCTTGGTCAGATAGGCAACCGCCTGCTTTGCCTTCTCATCAAACGCCTCACTGTGCAGAAGATTGGCATAATGCGTATAGTCCTCATACATCGTGTGATAGGTAATGACAATCGGAATTCCGAACTGCTGCGCACACATGCGTGCAAAAAAGCCGACACCGAACTCGGTCTGTGCATGAATCACATCGAGATGCAGACGGCCGATCTCTTCCAGCGCATTGAGATGCAGAGGTGTCGTTGCCACATAGCCATAGAGCTGCTTCAGCTTAATGCCGGCAAGACGCAGCACCGTATGGTCCTCGTTCCACTGAGCAGCGCCAACACCTTTGCGCGGCGCAATGACATAGGCTTCGTGTCCCTGCCTGCGAAGCTCACGAAAAAGAATATTTGTACTGTTGGCTACGCCGTTAAGATCCGGTAGATAAGTATCTGTAAACAAGCCGATGCGCATAAAAAAATCTCCCGAAATACTGGCTTTATTATACGTTGAAACGACTCCATCCTCAACCGGACCACCGCCCGGGAGAGCCATGCAAAAAGGAGACACATCCATTGGGACATGTCTCCTTTTGTTCATGCGTTCAGAAGATTCTGCAGATTACTGCTCGTTCTGCATCTTGACCTTGGCAACAAGCTTGTTGTAGCGGGTCTGTGCATCGGAGAGTGTCTTTGCAAACATTTCCTTCGCAACTTCTTCACCCTTCAGCTTCGGCAGGTTGAAGTAACGTGCCTCACTCATCAGGAAGTCGTTGAACTTGCTCCAGTCAGGTTCCTTGGAATCAATCGTCAGAGGCTTCTCGTTACGCGGATCATAACGGTAGAGTACCGTGTAGCCGCAGGCAACAGCATCCTTCTCAACGATCGGGCTCTTCACCAGACCACCCTTAATGCCATGCTCCAGGCAAGGGCTGTAGGCAAGGATGATCGACGGACCATTGTAGGACTCCGCTTCCTTCATTGCCTTGATCGCCTGCATCTGGTTTGCACCCAGGGAGATCGAAGCTACATAAACTGTACCGTACTCCATGAAGATCTGACCGATATCCTTCTTGGCCGTAGCCTTGCCGCCGGCAGCGAACTTGGCAATTGCGCTAGCCTGCGTCGACTTGGAAGCCTGGCCGCCGGTGTTGGAATATGTTTCTGTATCCAGAACCAGAACATTGACGTTCAGGTTGTTGGCCATGACATGATCCAGTCCGCCGTAGCCGATATCGTAAGCCCAGCCATCGCCGCCGATGATCCAGCAGCTCTTGCCGACCAGGTCGCGCTCCATCTCGAGCAGAGTCTTGACAGCTTCATTCTTGGATGCCTTGACATCCGCAACCAGCTGATCCTTGATTGCTCTCTGCTTCTCACGATCATCGTTGGCAGCAATGTATGCCTCGAAGTCAGCCTTCAGAGCCGGCTCAACAGCATCCATGTTGTCTTCCATGATCTTCAGGATCTTGGCTTCCTTGAAGCTCTGAGCAACAGCCATACCGAAGCCGTACTCAGCGTTGTCTTCGAACAGGGAGTTAGCCCATGCAACACCCTCGTGGTTCTCATCCGTAGCAAACGGTGTCGAAGGAATTGCGGAGCAGTAAATCATCGAGCAGCCTGTTGCATTGGCAACCAGCATATCCTTGCCGAACAGCTGCGAAGCAAGACGATAGTACGGAGCTTCACCGCAGCCCGGGCAGCAGCCGGAAACTTCGAAGTACGGACGCATCAGAGATACGCCGCTCTCCGTGTTCGGATTGCCATACTGCGGCTTGTAAGTCGTCTTCTTGTACAGATAATCCGCAACCGGCTCTTCCTTGGTCATATCGTTGATATCAGCAGCCGACAGAGCCTTCGTCGGGCAGACCGTAATGCAGACGCCGCAGCCGACGCAGTTCATCGGAGAAACCTGAATACGGAACTTCAGACCGTCTGCCTTAGCCGTCTTATAAGCAGGAGAAGGATCCTTGACCGCAAAGTCAACACCGTTCTCTGCCGCAATCTTCTGAGCTTCTGCAAGCTCTTCCGGCGTCATCAGGAACGAACGGATCGTGGAATGCGGGCATGCGAAGCCGCACTTACCGCACTCAATGCACTTGTCCGCATCCCAGGTCGGAACCTGAGCAGCGACGTTTCTCTTCTCACGGAATGCAACATCCTCCGGGATCGAACCGTCAATGACATCCGGCTTCATGAACTCGGAAACCGGCATATCCTCACCCTCGAGAGCGTTGATCCGCTGAACGAAGTCATCGTAATGCGCATCGCCTGTCTTCTCATAGAGCGGAGCCGATACATCAAGATCAGCCCATTCCGGCTTCACTTCAACCTTGACCAGTCCGTCAGCGCCCTTCTCAATTGCAGCGATGTTGGCGTTAACGACATCATCACCTTTACGTGCATAGGTATGGCGGGCGGAATCTTCCATCAGAGCCAGCGACTTGCTGAACGGCATGATCTGCTCATTGAGCTTAAAGAATGCCGACTGCAGAATCGTGTTGGTATGACGGCCCATGCCGGTCTCAATTGCAAGCTTCGTAGCGTTGATGATATAGAAGTTTGCATGCTTCTTGGCAAGACCTGCCAGCATGCGGTTCGGGAAATGCTTCTCAACCTCATCCGCGGAGAACGTCGTGTTCAGCAGGAATGTACCACCGTCCTTGAGCTGACGTACCATGTCGAACTTGTAGCAGTAGGAATCCAGCGAGCAGGAAATGAAGTCAGCGGACTTGATGTAGTACGGAGAATGAATCGGGCTCTTGCCAAAGCGCAGATGCGAACGGGTAACGCCGCCTGCCTTCTTGGAGTCGTACTGGAAATATGCCTGCGAATACAAATCCGTGTTGTTGCCGATGATCTTAACCGTCGACTTGTTTGCACCGACCGTACCATCGGAACCAAGGCCGTAGAACAGGCAGGACGTATAGTCGCTGTCAATCTTGATCGGAACCGGATCGATGGACAGATGCGTCACATCATCATGAATGCCGACCGTGAACTCTTCCTTCGGATCATCCTTCTTCAGTTCTTCGAAGATGCCGTTAACATCTGCCGGCTCAAAGTTCTTGCTGGACAAACCATAACGGCCGCCGATGATCGTCAGATCCTTGTGATGATGCAGAGCATCCACAACATCAAGATACAGAGGCTCACGTGCACCGATTTCCTTCGTACGGTCAAGAACAGCGATCTTCTTGACGGAAGCCGGCAGAACAGCCTCGAGGTACTTCACCGAGAACGGACGATACAGATAAACCTTGATTACGCCGACCTTCTCGCCCTTTGCATTCAGAGCGTGAACAGTCTCGCTGATTGTATCGGTTGCCGAGCCCATGGCGATGATGACACGATCCGCATCCGGAGCACCATCATAAACAAACGGTGCATAGTTGCGACCCGTATGCTCGCTGACAGCCTTCATGTACTTGGCAACGATTTCCGGAATCGCAGCCCAATGCTCGTTCTGAGCTTCACGAGCCTGGAAGAAGATATCATCGTTTTCATTGCCGCCGCGGACAATCGGATTCGTATGCGGGTTCATTGCATGCGCACGGAATGCCTCAAGCTTGTCCATCGGGAGCAGCGACTTCATGAAGTCATAGTCCATGACCTCGATCTTGTCGATTTCATGTGACGTACGGAAACCATCGAAGAAATGAATAACCGGAACCGATCCGTCAATTGCAACCAGATGTGCAACACCGGCCAGGTCCATACAGTCCTGAACCGACTGCGAGCACATCATGACTGCACCCGTCTGACGGCAGGCATAAATATCACTATGATCGCCAAAGATGCTCAGCGTATGCGTCGCCAGTGAACGTGCCGCAACGTGCACGACAATCGGCAGCATCTCGCCAGCCCACTTGTAGATATTCGGGATCATCAGTAACAGACCCTGCGAAGCGGTAAACGTTGCCGCAAGAGCGCCGCCCTGGGCTGCGCCATGAACGGCACCGGCAGCACCGCCCTCAGCCTGCATTTCTACAACCTTCACCTTGTCTCCGAAAACGTTCGTGCGGCCTGCTGTGGACCAAGCATCGATGTTTTCAGCCATCGGTGAAGACGGCGTGATCGGGTAAATGCCGGCAACTTCCGTAAACGCATAAGCGGAAGAGGCAGTTGCGGTATTACCGTCCATCGCCTGGAAAACCTTTTTGTTCTCTGACATATGTCCTCCTGTTTACTACGCCCATTATTATAAACCGATTTACTTTATCCGCGCAGGTTTTTGCGCATTTCCTTTGTATCTGAAACTTAAATCACATAAAAAGAAAACGGCATTTCTGCCGTCACTTTGCATTGTTCATGGACCGCATCACCTGTTTGATCTGTGCCTCGGAAGGTTTGCGTCCCATGCTCATGAACATTGCCCGGATCATCTTCTCGTTGACCGGCGGATTTTCCTTCAGTTCCTTTTCGAACTTTCTCCTTGTAAAAATAAATCCCAGAAGTGCACCGACCGCGCCTCCCAGAACAAACCATCCCAATGATGACCAGAATGCCGACATAACTATCCTCCTTAAGTTAACTGCTCGCTTGCTTTATTTTACCTGCACCCCTGCGCCGTTTCAATCAGGAACTGACCGCCGCAGGCACACAACCGGAAGAAAAAGCGTTCTATCCGAACCTGATCGGAAAGAACGCTCACAGTTTCAACAGCCAGAAGGTGATATGTTCCCTCTTATGTAGAGGTGGGTTCCCTTGGTCGGCCTTTAGGATTCCTGCCCGCAGCAGGCGTTCAACACCAGCGTCTCCAGTCTGGGATCCCGAATATCAAAATGTAGGAAAAAAATTAGTTCCTCCTGGCAACACAATACTAACACAGACTCCTTCCCAGGCAAGACTTGACAATCTCCCGGGAATGATTTCTGCTCAATTACTGCTTGTCCTTCTTGGAAATCTCGATGCCGAGAATCTGCAGCTGCTTGGGATCAACCGTATTGGGAGCCTCATCCATCAGTGACAGCGACGAATTCGTCGTCGGGAAGGCAACCACATCACGGATATTGTCCGTACCGGCCAGTACCATGGTCAGACGCTCCAGACCGATGCCGACGCCTCCATGAGGCGGAGCACCGTACTTGAAGGCCTCCAGGAAGAAGCCGAACTTCTCCTTCGCCTGCTCCATCGTCAGACCAATGGCCTCAAACACCTTCTCCTGCAGATCCTGATCGTGAATACGGATCGAACCCGACAGCAGCTCATAGCCGTTCAGCACCAGATCATATGCCCGCGACGAAACATGTTCCGGATCCGAGAACAGCTTGTCCACATCCTCCGCCTTCGGTGCCGTGAACGGATGATGCGCCGCAACCCAGCGCTGATCCTCTTCACTCCACTCAAACATCGGGAATTCCGTCACCCACAGGAACTTGTAGCCCGCATCCTTCGGGATCAGATTCAGCTCATGGCCCAGACGCACACGCAGCGCACCAAGCGCCGTCTCTGTTACCCGCTCTTTGTCCGCAATGACAAGCACCAGATCATCTGCGTGCAGGTCAAGACGTCTGGAAACCGCAGCCTTCTCTTCATCGCTCAGCGGCTTGGCGATCGAGCCGGACAGCGTACCATCCGAACCGACCTTCAGATAGGCAAGCGCATGGGCCTCAAAGCCATGCTTCACGAATTCCTGCAGCTCATCCAGTCCCTTGCGGCTGTACTTATCCGCCGCATGCTCAAACTTCAATGCGCCGATCATGCCGCGGGGATCATTCGCCGTGTTTTTGAACACCGTGAACGAAGAATCGCTGAACAGATCCGTCAGATCCTGGATCTCATTGCCGAAGCGAAGATCCGGCTTATCGGAACCGAAGCGCTTCATGCACTCACGCCACGGGATCCGGATGAAATGATCCTCCAGCTCAACACCCTTCACATCATGGAAGATGTTGTGCATCAGATGCTCAACCACACCGAACACATCATCCTCATCGACGAAGCTCATCTCAATGTCGATCTGCGTAAACTCCGGCTGACGGTCTGCACGCAGATCCTCATCACGGAAGCACCGCGCAATCTGGAAATACCGTTCCATGCCGGCAATCATAAGCAGCTGCTTGTAGATCTGCGGCGACTGCGGAAGAGCCCAGAAACGACCGTTGTAAATCCGCGAAGGAACCAGATAGTCACGCGCACCCTCCGGTGTCGAACGGGCAAGAATCGGTGTCTCCACCTCGACAAAGCCCTCTTCATCCAGCGTATGACGTACGCTCATGCAGATCTGATGCCGCAACATCAGATTCTTCTGCAGGATAGGACGGCGCAGATCGAGATACCGGTACTTCAGACGGATATCCTCATTGGCATCCGTATCATCGCTGATGACAAACGGTGTTGTCTCTGCACGGTTGATGATTTCAACCTTCTCCGCATGAACTTCGATGGCACCGGTTGCCATCTTCGGGTTGGCATCCTGACGCTTCTGCACCGTGCCCCAGACATGCAGAATATATTCGTTGCGCACATCCTTGACGGCATCCGCCAGTGTCTCGTCAAAGACAACCTGCACGATGCCCGAACGATCGCGCAGATCCATGAATACCAGAGAACCGAGATTGCGCCGGCGGGCAACCCAGCCGACAATGACTACCTTCTTTCCGGCATCGCTTTCGCGCAGATCCCCATTGTGCGCTGTTCTTTCCATGCTCATAAAGCTTCCTCCTTCATCTTCTTCACAGCATCCGCCAGATCCTCGATCCTGACGGTCTGCTGATCCTTTGTGCCTGCCTTCTTGATCACCGCATTGCCTGCTTTGGCCTCATCCTCACCGATGATGACGATTGCCCCGGCACCAGAGCGATCGGCGCTCTTGAACTGCGCCTTCATCGAACGCGGCAGAAGATTTGCTTCTACGATCAGACCCTGAGAGCGCAGCAGCTCTGCACAATGCAGCGCTTCCTTCTGCACATTGCCAAGGGACATAACGTACACATCTGCAGCCGGATCGCCAGGGAACGGGTAACCCTCATCCTTAGCGAGCATGAGCAGACGCTCCATGCCGATCGCAAAGCCCATGCCGCTTAACTGCGGTCCGCCGAAGTACTCCACCAGATGGTCGTAGCGGCCGCCGGCAAAGATCGTTGACTGAGCGCCGGCATCCTCCCGGGTACTCTTGACCTCGAACACCGTGTGCGTGTAATAGTCAAGCCCGCGCACCAGACGATCATCGATCTCATACGGAATGTTGAGCGCATCCAGCGCTGCCAGCACCTGGGCAAAGTAATCCTTCGACTCCTCATTTAGATAGTCGCCAAGACGCGGCGCATCGAGAAGAACCTGCTTGCCCGCATCTTCCTTGCAGTCAAGAATCCGCAGCGGATTCTGTTCCAGACGCCGGTGGCAGTCTCCGCACAGCTCATCGATATGCGGCGCAAAGTATTCCTTCAGTGCCTGACGATAGGCGGATCTGGAGGCGTCATCGCCCAGTGTATTGATGCACACCTTGACCGACCGGATACCGAGAGACTTGACAATATCAATGCCAAGGGCAATCGTCTCCGCATCCAGAGCCGGACTCTTGGCGCCGATGTTTTCAACGCCGAACTGCGTAAACTGCCGCTGGCGGCCCTTCTGCGGACGCTCGTGACGGAACATCGGTCCCATGTAGTAGAACCGTGCCGGCAGTTCCATCGTCCCGTACAGCTTGTGCTGATCAAAGGCACGGATGACACCGGCCGTTCCTTCCGGGCGCAGTGTATATTCCTTCTCATCGCCGAAGGAATACATTTCCTTGTTGACCATGTCGCTGGAATCATTCTGACGGGCAAAGACATTGGTTGCCTCAAAGTACGGTGTCCGGATCTCCCGGTAGCGATAGAGCCGGCAGATTTCACGGATCTTCTGCTCAGCTGTGTGCCAGGGCCCGATCTCGTCGGGAAGAATGTCGTACGTGCCCCGCGGGGTCTGATAGTTCATGCTGAATCTCCTCTCTAAATAAAAAGCAGGCATCCATACAAGGACGCCTGCGCGTGGTACCACCTTTGTTTGCAAATGCAGTTTCTGCATTTACCGCTTGGATGACGGTAACGTCGTCGGCGGACCGGTTAAGGCCGTTCTCCAAAGTGTCTATCAACTGTGATCCTGTATGCTTGCACCGGACGCATACTCTCTGGAAGGCTTCGCAGAAGCTCCTCTTCTTCTAAGAACATCCTGATTATATCCGATTTTTGAGGCTTGGCAACGATCAATGCGCCTCCCGTTCCACGCTAATGACACCCTCCACCTTGCGGATATTGGCGATCGCCTGGGTCAGCTGCGCAAGATCGTGAACCTGAATTGTCAGCCGGACCGTGGAAAGCAGCTTCTCCTGGTTCACGTTCGCCCGAACATTGACCATTGGGGCACGCGACTGGGAAACGGAGGTCACAATATCCGTCAGAAGGAAGCTGCGATCATGGGCAAGAATGCGAAGCGTCGAATCATAGAGACGGTTGGCATCTTCCTCTTCCCATTCAACGTTGATCAGACGTGCATCCTGTCCCTTAACGTTGGGGCAGTCTGCCCGATGAACACGAACGCCTTCCCCCTTGGTCACAAAGCCGACGATCGGATCACCATATACCGGCAGACAGCACTGGGCAAGCGTGATCTTCATCGACTCGATGCCCGGAACAACGATGCCGGTACGGGTCATGATGTGCTGCTTCGGTGCCGCCGGCTCATTCATCAGACGGCTCAGGCCGCATCATCATTCAGCGGCCGCTTCTGATTGGTCAGTTTTTCAACGACGGTAACCGGGGCGATGATCTTGGTCGCAATGTCATACATCAGATCGTTGTAGGTCTTCACCTGCAGCTGGGTCAGACTGTCTTCGATCTTCTTTTTCTGCATGTAATCCTTCGGATCGAAGCCGCGCTTCTTCAGCTCATCGGTGAGAATCTTCTCGCCGTCGGCGACCATCTGTTCCCGCTTCTCGTTTTCCTTCTTTGCAAACCAGGCCCGGATCTTGTTCTTGGCCTGGTTGGTCTTGACGATCTTAAGCCAGTCTTCACTCGGCCCGGTACCCTTGGCTGTTCTAATCTGAACAACGTCGCCCGTATGCAGCTCGGTATTCAGCGGCACCAGTGCATCGTTGACAATGGCGCCGACCGCTGTATTGCCGACATCGGTATGAATGCGGTAGGCAAAATCAATCGGCGTCGCGCCGTTAGGAAGATCGATGACCCTTCCCTTGGGAGTCATGACATAGACATTGGTTTCAAAGACATCCTTCTGCAGCGTCTCCATGTATTCGGACGCGGATTCATTGACATTGTCACCCGTCAGTTCAGCAAAATCACGGAACCAGGAAAGCTTGTCCTCAATTTCCTTCTGTTCCTTGCGGGCATCGTACTTCGAGCCTTCCTTGTAGCGCCAGTGCGCCGCAACACCGCGTTCAGCGATCTCATCCATCTCTTCCGTACGGATCTGTACTTCAAAGATCTTGCCCTCATCGCCGATGATCGTTGTATGCAGCGACTGGTACATGTTCTGCTTCGGAACGGCAATATAATCCTTCAGACGGCCCGGAATCGGCTTGTACTTTGCATGAATATAGCCAAGGATCTCATAGCAGTTGAGCTCCGTCTTGGTGATGATGCGGATCGCAAGCAGGTCCAGAATCTCGTCGAAGCGCTTATGGCGAACAGTCATCTTGTGATAGATCGAATAGAGGTGTTTCGAGCGGCCGAAGATGCGGAACTGAATATTATGTTCCGTTAACATCTCAGAGATTTCCTGAATCATCTTCTGAACGCTCGCATCGCGCTCCGTCTTTTTCATTTCAACCAGATGCGCGATTGTATAGTATTCGGTCGGGTTCAGATAATAGAACGCAAGATCCTCCAGCTCGTTCTTGATCGCACTTAAACCAAGCCGGTGCGCAATCGGCGCATAGACATCCAGCGTTTCCGCAGAGATGCGCTTCTGCGCCTCGGGAGGCTGATACTGCAGCGTGCGCATGTTATGGAGACGGTCCGCAATCTTGATCAGAATGACGCGGATATCTCTTGCCATGGCGATGAAGATCTTCCGGTGGTTGGCCGCCTGGTACTCCGGATCGTTCTTGCCCCGATACTGCAGAGCACTGACCTTGGTCACGGCTTCGACAAGATCCGCAATTTCCGGACTGAACTGAGCGGCAAGCTCCTCCTTACTGATGCCGGTATCTTCAATGGTATCGTGCAGATAGCCGGCCGCAATCGTACTCGGGCCGCAATGAAGACCTGCCAGAATATAGGCGACATTGGTCAGATGAACGACATAGGGCTCCCCTGACTTGCGCATCTGCCCCTCATGATGCTCATGCGCATAACGGCATGCCTTTTCAATCAGTGCAAGCGAATCCGGATTGCTGATGTAGGTCTTAACCTGATCCATCACCATTTCATCCGTTACATTTTTAGCCTCTTTCGCCATGCAATCCCCTTTTATTGCTACTTATTGTAATCGCATAACGGCCAAGAAACAAAATCTGCGCCTGTTTTTCCTGCAGAACCGCAAAAAAGAGACCTCCGAAGAAGTCTCTCAATAAGGAATTGCTCAGTGATCGCTCAGGTGCATCAGCGCCTTGACATCATAGCCTTCCTGCTCCAGCGTAACGCGGCCGGGCAGACCATCCAGCTCAATGACGAATGCACATCCGGCAACAACGCCGCCAAGCTTCTTAACCATCTCAGCCGTCGCCTTTGCTGTACCGCCCGTTGCCAGCAGGTCATCAATGATTACAACCCGCTGTCCCGGCTTGACAGCATCCTTGTGCATGAACAGTTCATTGGTTCCATATTCCAGCGAATAGCTTGCCGAAATCGTTTCACGCGGCAGCTTGCCCGGCTTGCGTACCGGAACAAAGCCGATGCCCAGTTCATAAGCCGTCGGGCATCCGAAGATGAATCCACGGGATTCCGGTCCGGCAATCAGATCAGCGCCAACACTCTTCGCATACTCTGCAAGCTGCCTGACTGCTTCCTTGAACGCTTCCCCGTCATCAACCAGCGGAGTCACGTCACGGAACAGAATGCCCTTCGTCGGATAATCCGGAATTGAAGCGATGTAATCCTTGAGATCAATGGCCATAATTTCTATCTCCCTCGTTTTTCAACATCAGAAAAACAACGTGCTCATTATACAACAAGTGCTCTTTCTCACAAGACACCGCTGCTGTTTTACTCGACAAAATCCGCAATCTGAAGCTGAACACTTGACGCACCGCGCCAGGTATGTATGCCCGGGCGGCCGATAACGGCACGGATGTTTTCGGGAACCTTCAGTTTCTGATAGCCGAAGAAGACACCTTCAATCGGTCCGGCATCACTGCCGATCATCACCTTCGTTACCTTCGGTCCTTCAACAATCCGCAGAATCCGCGGATGCTCAATCGCAACCATCCCGCGCCCGAACTCCTTCGGCCAGGGGTCCAGCCGCTTCAGATCACGCACCTCATCCAGCGTCAGATCATCCGCATCGACAGCTGCTGCAGTTTCTTCAGCTTCCTGATACTCATATCCGCTTTCTGCCATTTTGGCTTCCACCTTGGCACGAAAAGCCGCCAGATCCGCCCTGGCAAAGGCAAGCCCCACGGCCTGTTCGTGCCCGCCGAAGGCCGTCAGTTCATCAAAACCGGACGCGAAGAAATCAAAGAGGTTGAAGCCCGGAACCGAACGTCCGCTCCCCTTGATCAGATCCTCATGTCCTGCCAGCACCAGTGTCGGACGATGATGCCCATTGGCAATCCTTCCCGCCACAAGGCCGCAGATTCCTTCCGCAAAGCTTTCATCATAGAGAACATAGAACGGAGAATCATCCAGCATTGTTTCAGCCTTGCTGTTCATCATCTCACTCAGTTGCTTGCGGCGGCTGTTGATCGTCTCAAGCTGCGACGCATAGCGGCTGATTTTCCCCGGATCCTTGCACAGAAGATAGGGAACCAGTGTATTCACATTGGAAAGATCATTCATCCGCCCCACGCTGTTGAGACGCGGAACCGCCTGAAAGCCCGCGGACTCATAATCCATTTCCCTTCCCTGCAGCAACGGGAGAATTGACGGCGCAAAACCGCTGTTGACGGCCGCAAAACCCGCCTTGACGATATGGCGCGTCTGTCTCCACAGGGGCATCACATCACCCACCGCTGCCAAAGACGCCAGCGCCGTATGCAGCTCCACCGTACCAAGAAGATTGCGGCTGATTTCCAGCGCCACGCCGGCACCGGAAAGATACCTGTAGTCCTCTTCCATCAGAGTCGGATGAACAAGAAGACCGGTTTCCACCTCTTCTTCGATCTGATGATGATCCGTCACGATCGTTTCCAGACCAAGCTCCTTTGCGCGGATCAAAGCCGCATGCGCCTTCACGCCGTTATCAACGGTGACCAATAAGGAATAGCCCTTCTGCACTGCAAGCTCGACCGTCTTTGGCGCAAGACCGTAGCCTTCCTTGAAGCGGTCCGGAATGTAGTAGCCATTGACAATTCCAAGCCGGTCCAGCGTATCCTTCATGATTGCCGTCGCACATACACCATCGCAATCATAGTCGCCCGCAATCATGACCTTCTCATGGTTTGCGCCAGCTTCTCTGATCCGCCGGCATGCGGCCGCAATGCAGTCCGCCTGACTCGTGGACAGGCTGATATCATCGCTCAGCAGCTGCTGTATCTGCTCATCGCTGGCACCACAGGCACCAAGCAAAGCCCCGGAAAGTCTTCCGACACGATAGTGACGGCATACCGCATCCACGTCACTTGAAATGATGTTCCACTTCATCCGCCGACCGTCAGCTTTCTAAACGCATCGCCGCGCTCCTCAAAATTCTTGAAGTGGTCATAGGAGGCAGCCGCCGGTGAAAGAAGACAGATCATGCCTTTTGCTGTCACTTTTCTGGCGGCAGCGACAGCTTCCGCAAGATCATCCACAAGGATTACACGCTCCATGTTTGCATTCTTCTGCTGCAGCTCCTGATAGATGCGCTTTCCGCTTGCATACATCAGGATGACATGCAGTGAAGGATGCGCCATCAGGCAGTCCTCAAGTTCGCCATACGGAATACCGCGATCCATTCCGCCGATCAGCACGGTATTTACTTCAGGCAGAGTCTCGAGTGCCTTGATCGTCGCCTGCCCGATCGTTGAGATCGAATCGTTGATATAGCGGATCCCGTCCTTTTCGCCCAGATCCTCCAGCCGGTGTGCCAGCGGATGGAATGTGTTCAATGCATGAAGCACACTCTGATCCGAGATGCCGAGTGTCTGGACTGCCGCAAAGGCCGCTGCCGCATTCTGGTAATTGTGTTCTCCCAGCAATGCACAGCCGCTGGCATCGAGCGTCTTGCCCGGAATGATCAGTGTCTTTCCTTCCGCACGCACATCACTGCCAATGCGGATCAGATCCGGCCTCTCTTCTTCAATTTCTGGAATGGATGGATCCGCGATCAGAATATCTCCCGCCTTCTGATGACGGTAAATATTCGCCTTGGCACGGCCATAGGCTTCAAAGGTTCCATAATGGTCCAGGTGTTCGGGATAGAGATTCAGAAACACCGCGACATGCGGCGAATACGGGCAGAACTCCAGCTGATGGCAGCTGATCTCGAAGGCCGCATAGTCCCCCTTCTCCATGCCGTCAATCGCCTCAAAACAGGGGGTACCGATATTGCCCACCAGGTGCACCGGCTTTTCTTCCTTCATCATTGCATAGACAAGACTCGTCGTTGTTGACTTGCCCTTTGTTCCGGTGACGCCGATCGTATGATCCGCATAGTGCTTGAGAAACAGCTGCGTTTCTCCGGTAAGATGCGTGCGGTCAACGTCCCCGCCCACAACAATGCCGGGTGCCTTAAGAATCAGGTCAAAGGCAGAGAAATCAACTTCCTGCTGCGGCTTCACTTCGGCATAGGGATGATTGTTCCGGGCACTCGCCAGCGCCTTCTCACTTTCATCACAAATAACCGGTTTCAGATCAGGGCAGATCCTGTGAATGAATTCAACGGAAGCCTTTCCTTCCCGGCCATAGCCCCAGATCAGAATCCGATGTCCCTCAAACTCATTTTTCCAGCTCCCGGCACTCATTGTTTCATCTCCTTCAGTCTTTCCTTAAGAAGGACCTTGAACGCGTCAGGCAGACTGTTTTCATCATTCCAGTTGTCCCAGCTGACCCGCCGGTCACGGTATGCCTCATAGTAAGGCGTCTTCTGATATTCCCGGTACAGAAGAGGCAGCGGTCTGTTTTTCTTTTCATATCCTGCAATGGACATGCAGATGGCGGTATTGACCTCATCCCGCGTACCGACGCATTCAAACGGCTTGTTATCCTGCATGCCGGTGAGCTGCTCAAACAGATCCATCATGTCCGGATCATTGAGCATGTCGGCATGGAAAATTGAAACCAGATCCTCATGATCAAGATAGGCGCTCAACATCAGGCACACAAACAGACATTTCGCACAATGACCGCACCACGTCTCCGTTTTCTGTCCCACATTGCAGGAGCGGAATACCGAATGGTACTGCTTCAGACGCGAGAAGATGCCGGCAATCTGCAGCTCCGACAGCGGACGCAGAAACGAGAAATACAGCACCGGCGCCTGAATATACCTGGCCGCATACCACTGAAAGTCCTTCTCAAAGCCATAGGTCTTTGAATACTGGTGATTGACCGTTGATCCTTTGATCGTCGACTCATTGGCGCTCGCCTCATTGGAAAGGCAGATGTAGCTCTTCGCGTAAATGATCGCCGCTAACGTACTGGCAAAGGCCGCAAGCGCCGAAAACGGCGTATGTCCGTTCAGATAGCCCTGCTTGTTGAACTCCAGCATCCGGCAGTCCAGCGTCCGCTCCGCGATGATCAGCCTCTCGCCGGTATAGCCCGCCGCAATCGCACTGTGACGGGCGGATGCGATCGGATTGATGATGAACGCAAGATTGTCATCAAACTGTGGCGAAAGGACATCAAGCGTAACGAAGGAATCCTTTCCTCCCCCGACAGGAATGAGGTTTCCCGAGAATTTCCTGATATCCTCTTTTCCCCCGGCCTCTTCGCCAGTGGAGTTGAGATTCATGAATTCCTGCGGATCCGCCGCAATTTGATTGCGATAGAAGAATTCCCCCAGCCCGTTGAAGTACAGTTTCTTCCACCAGGCGATCTGCTCAGGATCGAGACGCCCGCATTCCACGATGACATCCGGTGAACAGGTCAGCTTCCAATAGCTGATCAGTTCGATCATGCCAAGCGAAAATGCCGCATTGCGCACCGAAGACAGATCGCTGTACGTCATCGGAGTCTTCGGCTTTGAAAGATAAAACTCAGGATTGAAATGCGAAAGCCCCTCAATCTCAAAATCAAACCGCAGCTGGATTTCCTGCTCCGATTCCATTATTTCATAGTCATGAAAATAAAAACGCGGATAACGCTTTCGCAGCTCTGTTACATCCATGTTCATTTCTCCCTGCCCCCGATCCTATCACAAACCCATTTCCGAAAACAGGCAGCTCCACTGAGCTGCCTGCATAGCCTTATGCGTTGATGCCCTTGATCGTATATTCGTCAAGCGCTTCCTTCTTGACTTTCTTAACCTTCTTCGGCTTGTCCTTCTTATGAATGGTCCGCTGATACCAGATGTACGGAGCCACAAAGATCGACGAGAACGTACCTGAAACCATACCGACAAACATTGCAAAGTCGAAGGTGAAGATACTCTTTGCGCCCATGAGCAGCATGAACAACACCGGCAGAAGCGTCGTAATCGAAGAGAACAGCGACATCTTCAGCGTATCGTCGATAGCCTGGTTGGCAAGGGCCGCCGGATCCAAAGCCCCCTTGGATTTCTTCGCCTCACCGACCATCTCACGGATGCGATCAAAGACAACGATCGTGTTGTTGATGGAATAGCCGATGATCGTCAGCAGAACCGAAATGACACTTGTATTGACTTCAAAGCGCAGAATTGCAAACGCACTCAGCGTAATGAGCACATCGTGCACCAGTGCAACCAGCGCACCCAGCGAATAGCTCCACTCATAGCGGAAAGCAACATACGCCAGCATCATAACCCATGCCACAATCGTCAGAATCAGCGCATTGCGCACCAGCTCATGACCAACCGTCGGAGTCACAACGTTATCGCCCGGCTCCTGGCCGTACTTCTCATTGAACGCTTCCTTGATCGTCGTAAGATCATCCGTCGTCAGCGACTGCTTCGTCGTCGCATATACCGTTGAATCACCGGCCGACTGATAGCTGAAGTCCGAATAGCCAAGCGTCTCAAATTCGCTTTGGACATCGTCAATTGTAATCGGCGAATCCGATGTAACAGTAATCTGGGTACCGGATGCAAAGTCGATGCCGAGATTCAGGAAGCCGTCTCCTCGAACCGCTCCGAAGATTCCGCAGCAAAGAGCGACCAGCAGAACAATAACAGAGACACGGATGAACTTCGGTGAATTGCCGATCCAGTTGCGTCCCCGCTTGATGCCATAGTAGAACTGCTCCTGTCCCTTGGTAACATCCGGGATCTGATCCTTCTTTACGCCGAAGAACTGCGGCTTGTTATCGCAGATGCCGGAACCGGACAGCAGGTTCAGCAGCAGCTTCGTAAAGCCAACGTTCAGCAGAAGCGTCATCACAGTCGTGATAATCAGCATCGTGGCAAAGCCCTTAACTGAGCCATTGCCCCAGATGTACATGATCAGGGCCGAAATCAGCGTCGTAATCTGACCATCGAAGATTGCCGAATAGGACAGCTTCTGACCTTCCGCAATCGCCGTACGTACCGGATGCCCCTTGTAGAGCTCCTGGCGCATACGCTCAAACATGATGATGTTCGCATCGACCGCCATACCAACGCCAAGTACCAGTGCCGCAATGCCTGTCAGCGTAAACACCGCACCGATCGCACTGTAGATGCCGAATACGCCCCACAAATACAGCGCCAGCATGACAGCAGAAACCACACCTGCCAGCTTGTACTGCCAGATCATGAACAGAATGACAGCCAGAACGCCGATCGCACCGGCAATGACCGTCGCATGCAGCGCATCCGCACCGTATTGTGCCGATACAACGTTCGAGCTGATCTCAGTCAGCTTCACCGGCAGAGATCCGGAATTGATCAGCGAAGCCAGAGTTGAAGCTTCTTTTTCGGTAAAATTGCCTTCGATAATACAGTCACCGCTGATGGTGCTTTTGACACTTGCCGCTGAAATGTAAGCAGGTTCTTCACCGGCAGCCGCCTTGGCAGCCTCCGTCTTGTAGGAATCCCCTTCTTCATAGTCCAGCCAGATGACCATGATGTTATCACCGGACGACTTCTGTGAAATCTCGGAAGTAATCTCAGCGAACTTGCTCGTATCCGCAATTTTCAGCGAAACAACCGGCTTACCATCCTGATAGGCAAGCGAAGCACCGCCCTCCTGCAGAATGCTGGAATCCGCCAGCTCATTGTCATCCACATCGCGGAACGTCAGATTTGCCGTCGTACCGATCATCTGACGCGCAGTTTCCGGATCCGCAACACCGGCCAGCTGCACACGGACACGGTCGTTTCCCTCCACCGTGATCGTCGGCTCACTGACACCGAGTACATTGATACGCTTCTGAATGCTGTTGACGACCGACGTCATATCAATGTCTGCCGTCGAAGATGAATCCAGCGGTTCCACCTGATACAGAATTTCAAAGCCGCCGACCAGATCCAGGCCAAGGTTCAGACTGTCCTTGATCGCATTGAATGTCGTGCCGATCAAAACGGCAATGGCTGCCACAATTACCCAGAATACAGCCAGATTTTTCTTATTGCTTTTCATACTTCGATCCTCTTCATCCTCCCAGCAGATCACTGAAATCCGAAAGCTTGCACCTGCTGCCTGCCTTGATCGCCTGAACTGACAGATATCGCACAATATCATTCGTCGTCAGCTTCATCACCTGATCCGCGGCCTGTGCCAGTCCAACCGGAACGTGATCTTTCCAGAGCACATCGTTCAGATAATCTTCCAGATTTTTATAAGTCAGGTGCGCCAACCCTTCCCGCTGCAGCTGCTGCAGCTTGACAACCATAACCATCTGCACCTGTGTGTTGTCCGTATCAAACCGATCGTTATCCATAATTCAAAAGCAGACACATCCCCCAGTAACCTGATTATTATATCTGAATACCTGTTCCTTAGCGAAATAAAATCCGCCTTAGTGCAGGCCAACCCAGCAGCCGATTGCCGCAAACACCGCTGCCCAAAGCCAGAAGCGATGGACAACCTGCGTATCACTCATGCCCCGCATCAGAAAGGCATAGTGAATCGGCGTATACACAAATACCCTGCCATGACCGGTGCGTACCGAGATCTGCTGAATGATCACACACACCGTCTCAATCACAAACACCCCGCCGATCACAATATAGGCAAGCTCCGTATGCAGAACCATGGCAATCGCGGCCAGCACACCGCCGAGCGCCAGCGAGCCTGTGTCTCCCATGAAGATCCGGGCCGGCTTCACATTGAAGTGAAGATAAGCGGCCAGGGCCCCCATCAAACACCCGCAGAAAATGGCAATTGAAACATTCCCCTCAACCAGAGCGATGACCAGAAACGCAGCCAGCGCACATTCGGTACAGCCTGCCGAAAGGCCGTCCATGCCATCGGTCAGATTCACTGCATTCGAACTTCCCGCCAGCATCACTACGGCAAGAAGGCCGTAGAGGATGCCCATATTCCAGTAGATCTTTGTAAAGGGCACATGGAGAATGCCATCATGATGCATCTGGAAGAGAACATAGAAGATGACGGCGAAGACCACCTGCAGCGCCATTTTCTTTTTCGGCGAAAGACCGGCATTGGAATGACGGCGAATAATCAGGCGATCATCAAGATAGCCGATCAGACCGTAGCCGGCAAATGTCAATAGAACAAGGAGAAGATCCCTGTCACCAAAGGAAGCCGGCGCAAGAAAGAGAACCAGAACGACCGGTACAAGGATGAAAAGGACGCCGCCCATGATCGGCGTCCGGTTTTTCTGCCTGTATTCCTTCAGACTGTAGGAGCTGACCGTCTGATGATAGTGTCTGGATTGCAGCCAGCGGATCCAGTACGGCATCAATGCCAGTACCACAACAAACGAAATAAGCATCCCCAGAACAAGCCGTATCCACATAGAAAAATCCCCTGAAAACCATGCCATTATAGACCGGAGAATCAGCCGAATTCAACCTCGATCTCCGTCCCCTTTGTTACCGTTGTGCCCGGCTCAATGTTCTGCGAGATTACGGTTCCTTCCCCGCTCAGCTTGAAGCCGAACTGAACCACCTGCCACAGCGCCGTCACATCACGCCGCGACCAGCCGGTCAGATCCGGCATCACAAAGCTGTTGGTATCTGTAACAAGGAACACATGCTGACCACTGTATACAGTCGAACCTTCCGTCGGATACTGATTGATGACCGTGTCGCCTGCGCCAAGTACCAGAACATCTGCCTGACTGTCAGCAAGCTTCTCCTCAGCATACGAAAGCGAATGGTTGATCAGCTGCGGCATCTCGCTGCGGATTGCCGTAACTGTTTCTGCAGTTTCAGTGGAAGATTCGTCGCTGCTGTCACTGCTTTCTGACAGGCCGAGCTTCATTGCCACCGTGCGCAGCACATGGACCGTTGCCTCGGTATAACGATGCGCGGTGATATTGTATGGCGCCTCGGAAGCGTAATACACCATGACCTTCGGATCGTCGGCCGGAAGTGCTGCCATGATCGAAACAATTGTAATACCCGACTGGTAGGAACCGTTGATTGCGACCTGCGCTGTTCCGGTCTTGGCCAGAAGGCCGCACTCCGGAATCTTGTAGTGACGCGCCGTACCGTTTTCGTCCGTAACGACCTTGGCCATCAGTTCCTGCATCCGCTTGGCTGTTTCTTCCGTGATCGGTGTGCCGGTAATCTTGGTCTGGGCCTGATAGATCACATGGTTGGAATCGTAAGGATCCCGGATCGATTCAATGTAGTACGGCCGCTTCATCGTACCGTCGCCGAAGATTGCTGAATATCCCTGCAGCATCTGCAGCGTTGTGACCGTGGAACCCTGCCCGTAAGCAAGCGCCAGTTTCTCGTAAGGCCAGGTAAACATCAGTATCCCGGTTTCCTCCGCCATACCATCACTGCTGACCGGCTGGAAAAAGCCGAACTTCTTCAGATAGGAAAGATCGGTATCCGGTGTGATGAGGCGGTTTTGAATCTCGGCCACAACAACGTTGGACGAGAGAATAAAGCCCTTGTCATACGTGATCATGCCCCAGTTATGGTTATCCGAATTGATGACCGGCTGAAAACTGGAATATTCCGTACGGATCGGATTGTTGCTGGCATCGACCGTGTAATAATACGGTCCCGAGTAAACCTCATCATCCCCGTTATACACCCCCTCGTTCATGGCTGCCGCCCAGGTAAATGCCTTGAAGGTAGAACCCGGTTCATACGGAACCTCAGCCCCATAGTTGTTGTAGTCCGTAATCTCGAGCGTATTGGGATCAAAGGAAGGATACTGGCCCCAGGCAAGAATCTTGCCCGTCGCAATCTCCATGACCGCACCCCAGATGCGCCGGGAATGGAAACGCTCCTCCGTCATCTGGAAGGCCTCTTCCAGAGCTTCCTGAATATCCTGATCCAGCGTCGTATAGACATCGCAGCCGTTGACAGCCGCCTGCGTCTCTTCGCGCATGCCGGGCAGAATATAGCCGTTTTTATCCGCCTGATAGATCCGGTAGCCGTCGGTACCCATCAGATAATCATTCAGATACAGTTCGGTGCCCATCTTGCCGACCGTGCTTCCGCTATCATCCGACTGCGCAAAGCCGATCAGATTCGACGCAAACGTCCCCAGCGGATAAACACGCTGAATACTGTCGGTCCACTCAATGCCCGGAAGATTCAGAGCATCGATTTCATTCTTCACCGACTCCGAAACATTGCGGCCCGCCGTCCCAAGCTCCGTCTGATAAACATTCTGGTTCAGATAGCCGAGAATCGTATCCTTATCAGCCGAAAGATACTTGGCAAGCTGCTCCGCGGTCCCCTCTTTATCCTGAACATAGGCGATCTGGCCCGAAACAGCCGGACGGCTCGGATCAAGGATACAGACAATGTTATAGGTACGGTTATCTTCGGCAATAATCGTTCCGTCCGAAGTATAGATGCGTCCCCGCATCGCCTTCGTCACTTCCGTTACCGTATTGGCACTGTCCGCATATACGGAAAGATCGGTCCCGGAGCGAACATGGACCTTCAGAACGGTAACGAAAAAGACATTAGAAGCCAGCAGAACCATGACCGCTAATGCCGCAATGAAAATCAGAAGAATCGTGAACGATCCTCTGTTTCTTTTTCGCATCAGGACTTACTCTCCTGTGTCCGTTTTTGTGATCGTAACAATATTGCTTTCATCCAAAGACAGCCCGCTGTCACCCGCAATGGTATTGACACGATCTCTATTATTCAGCGTATTGACTTCAACTGCAACTGCATCATTCTGCACCTGCAGGGTCGAAATCTGCGCTGCAATCTCCTGCTGCCGCGTGGAAAGGGAATTGTTATAGGAACGCAGAAACAGAGCGCTGCCCAGATAAAGAATGGACGCAGTCAAAAACATGATGAACGATACACTCATCAGCCGAAATCTCTTTTTTCTCTTCTTGATCGTCCGCTTTGTCATTTCTCTGCCTCTTTTGTTCGCTCAATGGCCCGCAGCTTTGCGCTGTGAGCACGGTGATTCTCATTCAATTCCTCTTCATCCGCTGTGACCGGTTTGCGCGTCACCAGCGCAAACGATGCTTGCTCGATCTCGGATTCAGGAATCGGAAGCTTCGGTGCCACATAGGGAACCGAAGTCAGATCACGGAAATAGTCCTTTACGATCCGGTCTTCCAGAGACTGGAAGGTAATCACTGCCAGCCGCCCGTGCAGCGCAAGCAGATCTGCCGCTTCGCTCAGTCCCTGCTGCAGAGCCTCCAGCTCGCCATTCACTTCAATGCGAAGCGCCTGGAAGGTTTTCTTGGCCGGATGTCCCTTGCGGTTGACTTCCCTTGCCGGCAGTGCTCTGCGGATGATGTCAACCAGCTGCAGCGTCGTATCCACCGGATGCTCTGCCCGCTCCTTGACAATCATGCGGGCAATGGAGGAAGCGTAGCGTTCTTCTCCATAGGTATGCAGGATCCGTGTCAGCTCCTGCTCCCTGTAGGTGTTGACCACCTGCCAGGCATCCTTTGACTGACTCTGATCCATACGCATATCCAGCCTTGCGTCATAGCGATAGCTGAAGCCCCGGGACGGATCATCGAACTGCGGCGAACTGACGCCGAGGTCCATCATGACTCCATCCACCTTCGTAATGCCAAGTCTGTTCAGCGCTTCCTTCATTGTCCTGAAATCGCCATGGATCAGTGTGATCCGATCCATCTCATCCTTCAGAACCTCCCGCGATTCCTCAATGGCTGTTTCATCTTTGTCGAAGGCGTAGAGATGTCCGCTCGTCAGCTGCTGTGCAAGCACTTTGGAATGGCCGCCGCGGCCCAGTGTACCGTCCACGTAGATGCCTTCCGGCTTTACCTGCAGCGCAGCGATTGTTTCATTCAGAAGAACACTCTGATGCTCCATCATTTCAGAAACTCCGTCAGACTTTCCGCCAGATCATCGAAATTCTCACCGGTGGAATTGTTATACGCATCCCACTTGGCTTCATCCCAGATCTCGACATTTTCGCCAGCACCGATCACGACGCAGTTCCTGGAAATGCCGGCATAGCCAAGCAGGGAGGAAGGAATCTGGATTCTTCCCTGTCCGTCAAACTGCTGCTGGCTCGCACCGCTGGTAATAAAGCGCGTATACGCTCTGGCCGCCTTATTGGTTGACGGCAGCTTTTCCAGCTGTGCTTCCTGTTTTTCCCAGGCTGCGGCGGTATAGATGCTCAGGCATCCATCCAGCCCTCTTGTTAAAACAAAAGTGTCACCGATCTCACTGCGAAGGCGGGCAGGAATGATCAGGCGGTTTTTGTTATCCAGAGAATGTCTGTATTCACCGGTGAACATCTCCCACTTTCCCCCACTTTCTGACACTTTCTACCACAAGTCTACCATTCAGCCTTTGAAACGCAACGGTTTTTTTATGATTTTCTTAAGGAAAGCCGGGAAGGCATGAAAAAAGGCGGGACCTTTCGGTCAATGGCGTTAAGTTAAGGGCTTGAAAAGCCCTGATATCTGTTGCAGTTGGCATTCTGAGCCACACTGATGATTGAGATGATCAACGGTGTGGCTTTTCTTCCGGATCGTGTGATCAAAACTGACACATTTTGCCAANCAATGGCGTTAAGTTAAGGGCTTGAAAAGCCCTGATATCTGTTGCAGTTGGCATTCTGAGCCACACTGATGATTGAGATGATCAACGGTGTGGCTTTTCTTCCGGATCGTGTGATCAAAACTGACACATTTTGCCATAACGAAAAGGGCAGAGCGATTGCCTGTCACGAAAATCGGTGGATTTAGGTTTGCGGATGTTTTATACTCTGATCGTTAGGCAGATCTATACGTAAACAACTTTGCGGATTGAGAACGTATATTTCTAACAAACGATCTTCCTGGTCTGATTGGGATCAGGAACTTTTTTATTCTGAGTATCAGCTTCTCCTCATCAATATGGCCTGCAAGATACTGCCTGATATTTGTCACAGCAGAGCTGAAATTGAATCTGTACTCATGTATGGTGGCTGACTTTTCTGACGGCACGGCTGCCACAATGAACTGGCAGAGGTTATACAGAATTGTCCGCGCATAGATTTCCTGATAAAGAAACTGTATGTTTCTGCCATGAAATTCGGTAAGCCCGATAGTATATTTCAACTCGCGAAAACTTCCTTCAATGCCCCATCTTTGGTGATACAGCTCTTTCATTACGCTGATCGGGAACTGATCTCCTGGCAGGTTGGTAATCAGGCATTCATAAGTATCGTCGGTGATTTTGAATCGTACTGCCCGAAAATTCAGATAATACGATTCTTCTTCGATGGGAAGAAATCGGAAGACCTGATTATTCATGATACGGACATATTTTTCCGGATGCCGCTTTACTTCATTGGTCTGCAGTCTGGTAATTTCTTTTCCCAGATCAAGGTCGAACTCCTCATCCTTCAAATTCATGGTGCTGAGAATCCCATTGCTTGAGATATCTTTGACGCGAATGATGTATTTTATCTGGTTCTCAGTGAGAAATGCCAGCAGCTGATATTTCTCATAACCGCGATCGGCAATATAAATGAACTTTCCATATTTCTCTGCATTCTTTTCAAGCATTTCTTCTGCGGCATTGGGCTCATTTGATTTGGCTGCTGTATCAATCTCAATGTCGGCATAACAGCGATTCAAAACATCGTATAACGCATTCAGATGAAGCTGATTAAAGCCTCGTGCCATTCCGTTCTGGATATGATAAGTCTCACTGTCTTCCGGATTATATGGAATATTGATATCGGATCCGTCGGAAGCCAGAAGTCGATATCCCTGAAACCGATTGTTGACGTTAATACTGTCAGTGAATAAAGTGAATACCCGATACAGCGCCCGGGGATCCAATTTCCGCCGCTGTTGAATGACAGCAGAAACAGATGGAGGGACCTCCATATCAGTGAAATAATCTCCGATCTCAGAAGATAATGATTTGGATTGGAACTGGATCAGGAATTTCATGAGTTCTTCCGGCGGCAGCTTACGCTTGCGGGTGAAATCAAACCCGGGAGATTTGCAGTAGCAGCCAATAGAAGAAGACACATAGTTGATCGCATCATTGAGATGCTTATGAACAGCGCCCAGCGAATAGTGATAGGAAACCATAGTCGAAAAATACCCCCTACAATTTCCTTCGGATTGTCTAAAAATTCCGGCGTTCAGCCTGTCAAGTGCTTTTTTGAAAAAAGTGCATGTTTATGCATTTTCTGATGCTTTTATGTAAGTGATGAAAACATCTTGGCATAGCACTTTGCAAAATAAAAAACACTCGCCATATTTTGAAACGAGTGTTTCTTGTCAGAAGTCAGTGTTTCCTGTTAACTTACTGACATTGACCTTTCGGTCTCGCCTTTTCACCTGAACAATCAATGCGCCGGCTTATGCGTTTTCTTTCGCTGCCGATGCATCAGCACCGGTGTAGCCGCACTGCGGGCAAGCATGATGAGGCTGCTTCCAAGCGCCGCATGCCGGGCACTTCTCCAGCTTCGGAGCTACCAGCTTATAATGCGTTCTTCTCTTTGCGGTTCTTGTTTTGGAATTTCTTCTCTGCTGTACTGCCATATCGCCTTACACCTCCTGTTATTCTTTTTCCTCTTTGAATTCCTGGAGCTTCGCAAGGCGCGGATCAATCGCATTCTTCTTGCTGCTCTCGTATTCTTCTTCCGTAATCACTCTCCAGCCGTCACCGGAAGGATAGTCCTGCGGATCGACGTCAGTCACCTGCAGCGGCGCTTCCATCAGAATGGCATCACGTACCGCCGGCATCAGATCAATGACATCATCTGTAACGACGCGGATATCTTCATCCTCATCCTCTACCGGTTCAAAGGCATAGGTCTCGGACGCATCCGTTTCAAAGGGAACCGCAATCTGACGACCACTGATCGCATCCATCACAAGCATGCTGCCCGTAATGTGAAGATCCGCGTAGAAACGGTTTTCATCTGTATCAAGGAATCCCGTTCCCGACACGTGAACATCCCTGGCACCGTCAATCAGGCTGAACCCGTCAAAGGCATCCTCAGGAAGAACCGTATCCTCATCGACTGTAACGTTGAAATTTCCACTTTGAATTAATTCACTCCGCGACCATTTCACGCCCAGTATCCCCTTGTTCGTTAACGGAGACAATTATAACAAACGGACTATCAAAGTCAACGGAGATTTACTGCCGCGATGCGTGGCTGTCAAGCCAGTTTCCAACATCCGCCCATACATCTTCCCTGTTGATTTCATTGAGCGTCTCATGGCGCATATGCGGATAGCGTTTCGCATCGATGGCCGTATAGCCTGCCTGATGAAGCCGCATAATGCTGTCGGCGAACCCTTCACTTCCACCCGTACACGGATCTTCTTCTCCGGCGAAGAAATAGATCGGAAGATCAGCCCGTGTCACATGGTACGTTCCATTGCTCATCTTGACAATGCCTTCCATCTCATCGATATAGCCCTGAATCGTAAACGGGAACCCGTCCAGCGGCTCCGCAATATAGCGATCCACATTCTCCGTGTTATAGCTCAGCCAGTCGACCGGTGTATGGGCGTTCTTTATCTTCTTGTTGAAATTGCCCGTCACCATCTGATCCAGCATCTTCGAATGCCCTCTGGCGCCCTTGAAGGTCCTAACGACCTTTGCCAGAGTGATACCGGACTTTGCGGCCGGATTGCAGTTGGGAGCCCCGGAAAGAATCACCGCATCAAATTCAGAGCTGTGATCCTGCAGAACATCGCGGGTAAGAATCGTACCCATGGAATGTCCCATCAGAACAAACGGAACATCCGGCCAGCGTTCCTTGACGATCTTCATGATGTCAAGAACTTTGTCCTCCATCGTTTTCCAGCCATTCTTTTCTCCAAACCAGCCAAGATCCTCCTTTTTGCAGGAGGTGCCGTGCCCCGGCAGATCGAAGATTGCGACGGCGTATCCTCTGCTTGCAAGATACTTTGCAAATGCCGTATAGCGCTGGCGATGCTCCGCCATCCCGTGAACAATCTCAACGGATGCCTTCGGTGTACCTGCCGGTACGAAAAGATCAAAATCAAAACCTTCTGTAGCCATTCCTGCAGCCTCTTTCTGTGTAGATCCTCAACATTCACGCATCTCCATATGCGTTTCTTCTTTTGCTATTATAGTTTCGAACTCAGGTAGATTGAAAGGGCTTACAGAAAATGATACACACTGTTGGAATCGTTGCTGAATACAATCCGTTTCATACAGGTCACATTTATCAGATCCAGGAAACAAAGAAAAAAACCGGTGCCGGACTGTTCATCGCCGTCATGAGCGGGAACTTTGTTCAGCGCGGCGAACCGGCATGCATTGATAAATATTCGCGGGCAAAAGCAGCTTTAAGCAGCGGCATTGATGTTGTTCTGGAGCTTCCCTACATTTACTGCATCCAGAGTGCATCCGCCTTTGCCCATGGCGCCGTCACCATTTTGAAGCAGGCCGGCGTCGATGCCATCAGCTTCGGTTCGGAATGCGGCGATCTGGAAAATCTGAAGGAAATCGCTGATACACCGGTCAATCCGGACCATCTTCATATGTCGCTGAAACAGGGAATGTCCTTTCCCAAAGCCTATAGCCTGCTGACCAGCGAAATGATGCCCAATGACATTCTGGCCGTCTGCTATCTGAAAGAGCTGCAGAATAGCGGCATTGAACCTGTTCTGATCCCCCGGACAACAAACTATCTGGATGAAACCGCCGACGGGCCTGTCGCCAGTGCGATGGCGATCCGCCGCATGCTGAAAGACCTTCATGACGTTTCCGCCTACACGCCCATGGCAGAGCAGCTTGCCAAAGCCCATGTTCCCTCAATGGAACAGATGTGGCCGTATCTGCGGCTGTTTCTGTTAACCGCGCCGCGGGAGTATCTTGCTTCTCTGTTTCTTTTTTCGGAAGGCATTGAAAATCATCTGGCTGCGTGTGCCGCGCAGTACGCTGACTGGAATCTGTTTCTGAACGCCGCCGTCACACCACGCTATACCGCTTCGCGCATCCGCCGCACACTGCTGCAGGTATTGACACAGACAACAAAAGCGGAGGTTTCCAAACTTCCTCCGCTGGATTACATCCATGTGCTTGGCTTTAATGAAAAAGGTCAGAAGTGGCTGCACGACTGCCGCAAGAAAGAGATGCACATTGCTTCGCGCTTTGCGGATATCCCCTATCCTTACCGGACCATGGAATACCGGGCATCCCTTGCCTATGCCTCTTTCTTCGAAGAACAACAGCGCCGTGACCTGCTGAAGCAGGAGATCGGCGGTGCGCAGCGCGTTACGCTTTCTTCAGAAGGATAACCGCCTTAAACAGATCGCCGTCAATCTCAATATGGAAGTCGCCTCCCATCAGGCGCACCAGGCTTTCCGAAATATTCAACCCCAGCCCGCTGCCTTCCGTATGCCGCGAACTGTCACCGCGCACAAAGCGCTCCATCAGCTCATTGGAAGAAATATTCAGCTGGCTACGGGAGATGTTTTTCAAGTCGATCTCAACATGCTCCGGATCCGGGCAGTGGGCATCCAGGTAGACGCGCGTCCCTTCCATCGCATACTTGGAAACATTGGACAAAAGGTTGCGCAGAACGCGCCACAGCAGCCGTCCGTCCGCCGAAACGTGTGGCACATGATCCGTATCAATCACCATCGTCAGACTGGCCGCTTCCAGCCGGTCCTGGTATTCGGCCATCGCCTGTTCCACAATTTCCACTACCGATACCGATTCGATATGCACTTCAATATTTCCAGACTCTGCCTTGGAAGATTCCAGCACATCCTCGGTCAGTTTCTTTAAGCGCTGCGACTGCCGCTGCAGCACTTCAAGGTATTCTGTTTCCTGCTGGGGCGTATGTTCCTTCTGCAATAGATCAACATAATTCATGATCGAAGTGAGCGGCGTCTTGATATCGTGGCTGACATTGGTTATCAGCTCGGTTCTTAAGCGTTCCGTCCGCAGGCGCTCTTCCACGGCCTTTTCCAGTCCGCTGCCAAGATCGTTGACCTGCCGGGCGGACTGTCCCAGCTTTCCATATAAGTGCTTCAGCTTCTGATCTTCAATCCGGTAGGAAAGATCGCCTTTCTGATATTCCGCAACACTCTTGCAGATGATGGAACTTCCCCAAAGCTCATAGAGCTGAACGCTCCACAGCAGAACAGAAACAACTCCCAATAACAGCAGTCCTGCCCCGGACATCTCCCATGCGGCGAGACGCAGCAGAGAAAAGCCAATGATCCCCAGAATCATCCAGGAAGCGACCGGGAGCCAGCCAAACTTTTTTGACAATGACAGCAGCCAGTGGATCAGACGCACAATCAGAAGATTGCTGACAAGATCCTTCCGTTTCCAATGACGGGCCAGTGACATGAGCCAGAAGAAAAACAGCAGTGCCATTGCCATCAATCCAAGATCGGCAACGAAATAGCCAGGCAGATTGGATCCCAGAGGAGAATAAAAGACAGGCACAACACCACGCTCAGTAATCAGCCAGAGAACTGTCAGAAGATCGAACGGTACGGCATCAATCCATGCAGGTGCAATTTCTTCCTGCTTTGCCGAATGTCCGGCTGCCGAAAACTCATAGATCAGCGCCAGAACAAACACGATGATGCATACAGACATGGAGACAACCGGATACGAGTCAAGCCACGTCATGATCGCAGCGGCTTTCATCGTAAACCAGTACATATCATGTACCGGCATGGGCTTTCGCAGCCAGCCAAGCACTAGAATACATTCATGAACTCCGTCAATATCCCACAGAATTGTACGCGCTTCCGACACCGAGTGAACCTCTGTACTGGTAATACCCTGTCCATCCTGCCAGTACAGTTCTCCCACGAAACCTTCATAATAGGTTTCTCCGTCCTGCCGCGTATCGACGAGCGTCGTCATTGCCAGGTCCGTGATGGAAGAAACCCGGATCCGCAGGTTGGAGTTTTCTTTACTCAAAGAAGAAGCTGCACTTTGCCAGCTCTCAGCACGCAGCGGCTGCGGCACGGAAGAATACATCTGGGATTCAAAAATGCTCTGCAGATCTTCATTCAGGTGAGTGTCTCCGCGGGCACTGTTCATGTCAATGTCCAGCGCAATGGTCGTCAAAAAGATGCCGCTGCCGCTGAGGCAGAGAAGAATGACGCCCACCAGTTTCCAGATACGGCTTTGCAGCATCTGCTGCCATACGCTTTTTTTCATCATCCATTCTCCTTTTCCATCTTGTAGCCAAGGCCCCAGACAACCTTGATGTAACGAGGCTCTTTCGGTGTAATCTCAATCTTTTCCCGCAGGTGGCGGATGTGTACGGCAATGGTCGCCCCACTTCCATAGGCTTCTTCATTCCATACCTGGCGGTAAATATCAGCGGAAGAAAAGACCTTCCCCGGATTCTGCATCAACAGTTCGAGAATCCCGAATTCGATCGGTGTCAGGTTTACGGCCGTCCCATCAACGGTTAGACTTTTAGCATCTTCATTCAGGACAAGACCTCCATTCACCAGAACATGTTCCCCCTGACGCTGACTGCCGCCAAGGCTGATATAACGGCGCAGCTGCGAGCGTACGCGGGCAATGACTTCGGCCGGATTAAACGGTTTGGTAATGTAATCATCGGCACCGATATTCAGCCCGAGCACTTTATCTGTATCTTCACTTTTCGCTGTCAGAAGAATGATCGGGACATTGGAAAAGCTGCGGATCCGGCTCATCGCCTGCAGTCCGTCCATCACCGGCATCATGACATCGAGCAGCACCAGATCAATGTTTCCCTGGCGGACGGCATCCACGGCTTCCTTTCCGGTATACGCCTTCTGAATTTCGTAGCCTTCCGGTTTCAGATAGATTTCCAGTGCATTGACGATATCCTTCTCGTCGTCTGTGATCAGTATCCTTGTCATTTCCCCTCCATCAAGCAACCTTATTGTAAAAAACCATCCTTAAGAAAACAGAACGGAACCGTTTAAGAATTTTTTAAGATGCACAAAAAAGGATGGCATCACGCCATCCTCATGCGTACTACCCTGATCAGTCTTCGTCAACGTTGCTGTAAATCTTGTTGACATCGTCGATGTCATTCAGCGTATCCAGCAGCTTGTGATACGCATCGATATCTTCCTGGCTGGTAAGCTTGACTGTCTCATTGGCAAGCATCGTAACCTCGCAGGTATCGAACTTGACATCCGGGATCAGCTTTTCGATCGCATCCTGAGCCTTCGAGAAATCTGCATAGGCAGTCTTGACCATCATCTCACCGTCTTCGACGTTGAGATCCAGTACATCGACATCCGCTTCCATCATCGCATCGAGCATCTTCTCTTCATCGTCATACGGGAAATAGAAGAGACCGACCTGCTCATAGCCGAAGCTGACCGCACCGGCACCGGCAATCTTCGCACCCTTGCACTTGTTGAATGCCGTCTTCACGTTCGTATAGGAGCGATTCGTATTATCCGTCAGGCAGTCAACGATGACCGTCGAATTTCCCGGGCCGAAGCCTTCATAGCGGACTTCTTCGTAGCTTGTCGAATCGTTGCCCTTTGCCTTGTCAATTGCACGCTTGATGACGTCTGCCGGGACCTGGTTGGACTTGGCTTCCTTGATCTTACGAGCAAGCGTCAGGTTCATATCAGGGTCAGGGACGCCGGACTTCGCTGCAATATACAGTTCCTTTCCATATCTGGAATACAGCTTGGACTTCATGGCTGCCGTTTTTGCCATTGCGGCCGCACGCACCTCATGCGCTCTTCCCATAGTAAAATACCACCCTTCTTTTTCAGCTGTCCTATTATAGCAAAGAGGCTGATCAATGCAAAGAGAAAAGCCGCACAGCTGTGCTATGATCATAGCATTGCAGGAAAAACGATGCCGGTCTATGTCATGAGTGATCTGCATGGCTGTAAAGATGAATTTGACGCCATGCTCAGAAAAATTGAATTCTCCGCCTACGACGAACTGTGGATCGTCGGCGATATCTGCGACCGCGGAAAGCAGTCCATCTCCCTGCTCAAGGAAATTGCCGCCAATGACAACATGCACGTGATCATGGGTAACCACGACGTGTGGCTTCGCCGCTACATGCCCATCATGATCGAAGGAAAGCACGACGCTTCCAGAATCTATACCGCCATGACCAACGACTTCATGACATGGCTCTACTACAACGGCGGCATGACGACCCTTGACCAGTTCATGGATGAAGACTTTAACAGCTGCTACGATCTGCAGCTGTATATGGAAAAGGTTCCCTATTACGCAGCGATCAATGTCCATGGCCAGAACTATGTCCTGGTCCATGCCGGCTGCGGCGCCTCTCCCGCCCCGGGGACACGGGTCAGCGAAGTAACCCATTTCAATCAGGTATGGAGCCACATCGGCATCGATGACAACCCCTATACCGACGGCACCCGCATGATCGTCGGGCACATGCCCACCTTTATCTATGGAAAGGAATATGACGGGAAGATACTCCATGGCAAAGACGACCGCATCTTCCATATCGACTGTGGATGCGTCTATGGAAGAACGTTAGGCTGTCTGCGCCTCGATGATCTTCATGAATTCTATATTGAAAGCAGCTATCCCTATCTGAAGGTGGAAGGATCATGATCGAAGAAAGTCAGCACCAGCGCACGGAACTGCTGCTGGGAAAAGAAGCACTGAACACACTGCGCACAAAACGGGTCGCCGTATTCGGCCTTGGCGGAGTTGGAGGCAGCTGTGTCGAGGCACTGGCCAGAGCCGGTGTCGGCCATCTGGATCTCATTGATAACGATACCGTTGCCCTTTCCAATCTCAACCGGCAATTGTTTGCGACCCGCGAAACCATCGGCATGAAGAAGACGGATGCGGCCGCCATGCGCATCCGCAGCATCGATCCGGGCATTGAGCTGCGCCTGTTTCCCCTCTTCTATCTTCCGGAAACGAAGGATCAGTTTCCCTTTGAAGAGTGGGATTTCATCATCGATGCCATCGACACGGTTTCTGCCAAGCTGAGCATCATCGAAGAAGCCGACCGACGCAGCATCCCGATTCTCTCGGCGATGGGCTGCGGCAACCGCCTCGATCCTTCCAGGCTCAGCGTCATGGACCTCTACGACACAAGAAATGATCCGCTCGCCCGCATCATGCGCAGTGAATGCCGCAAGCGCCGGATCAGGCATCTGACCGTCATCACTTCAACGGAAACGCCGCTGAAGCCTCTCATAGATCTTGAAAAAGAAAACGGTACAAGACGCAGAGCCGTTCCCGGTTCTTCTCCGTTTGTACCGTGTGCCGCCGGATTATTGCTGGCCTATGAAGCTGTGCGGCAGATGCTCAGCCTCCCGTCTTCTCGATGAAGTCGCGGATTCTGGCCACAAACGCCGCATTATTGGAAACATAGGGACGGGGATGAAAGGTCTCCGCCTTTTTCAGATATGGCCTGATGTCACGCAGATCCCGCATGTAGATGAGGAATCCGTCTTCTTCAAAGGCTTCCAGCAGCTGCGTCTGATGATCGTTGTGATGTTCCTTATACTGCGCCAGACGGGCCGCCGCAAGAATGGTCTTATGTTCCCGAAGACCGGTCATAATCGTTCCAACGCCGCCATGGGTAATAATGAGATCCGCTTCATTCAGAAACGACGCAAACTTCTCCTGCGGAATGTAGTCAAACACTTCCATGTCCCGGGAAGAAAACTGCGTATAGCCTGCCTGAACGACAATGCGATCATGGATCGCGCCGTCATCGACCGCCTTCTGAACCGCATCCAGCAGGCGGCGGAACTGCTTATCCTGCGTACCAAGCGTTACCAGTATCATCAGAAAATCCACCCTCCATATACAGCATTGGGATACACCTCAAGCATGCTCTTCCACTGCACAATGAAGAGATCCGCAATCGGATAGATCATTTTGCCTGCCGCCGTCGGCGTCTTGGCATTGGCCATCGTTTCAATCCAGATGACCTTGGCTCCGTGGCGGTGCGCAATTTTGCACATTGGAACAGCCGTATGCGTACCGGTCGTAATGACATACTGCGGCTTCCATTTCCGGAACAGCTGCCAGCTGCGGAAAATGTTCCAGGCAAATATGAAGAGATAGGGAAACAGATGTGCCTTGGTCCCGTAGGCCAGCAGCTCCACCCGTCCCTGGGGATAGTCTTCCTTGAGATGGGCGTTGGAAGGTGTATTTTCCGAGACAATGTGATAATCACACTCCCCGAAAAGATCCTTCAGCTGCAGCAGCTCGCTGAGGTGACCGCCGGTGCTGGAAATAAATACGATGCTTGTCGACTTTTTCATAATCAATAAAAGGAGGTGCCCGAAAGCACCTCCTGATTATACCGCGGATGGATTACTTGCCGATGGCGCTCTTGATGAGATCGCTGACTTCTTCCATGGTATCCATTTCCAAAGCCTTGTCGGCAAGCTTCTGCATTTCTGCATAGCTGAGGCCGTTGATCATGCGGCGTGCTCTCAGCATGGATGTTGCGCTCATCGAGAACTCATCCAGACCAAGTCCCAGCAGTACCGGAGCTGCCAGCTCATCGCCGGCCATCTCACCGCACATACCGCACCAGTGGCCATGCTTGTGCGCACCGTCGATCGTCATCTTGATCAGACGCAGAATGGAAGGACTCAGCGGCTGATACAGATAGGATACCGACTGGCTCATACGGTCTGCCGCCATCGAATACTGAATCAGATCGTTGGTGCCGATGGAGAAGAAGTCCGCATACTTGGCCAGCTGATCCGCCAGAACCGCAGCAGCCGGAATCTCAATCATGCAGCCGACCTCAACGTCGTCGCCAACCTTGACGCCTTCCTTGATCAGCTCTGCACGTGCATCTTCATAGCACTGCTTTGCTTCCTTGAATTCATTTACGGTAGCGATCATCGGGAACATGATGCACAGATGCCCATATGCCGATGCTCTTAACAGAGCACGCAGCTGCGTCCGGAAGATATCCTTGCGCTGCAGGCAGAAACGGATGGCGCGAACACCGAGGAACGGGTTCATCTCCTCCGCAAACTGGTAGTACTTCAGCTTCTTGTCGCCGCCGATATCCAGCGTACGAATGACAACCGGCTTGCCCTGCATTGCTTCGAGGACTTCCTTGTAGGCAGCAAACTGCGTATCCTCATTCGGGAAGTCATCTTCGCTCTTCATGTACAGGAACTCGGTACGGAACAGACCGACGCCTTCGCCGCCGTTGTCACGGACAGCCTGGACATCTGCCGGAGAACCGATGTTGCCGACAATGAGAACCTTGTGACCATCGGTAGAGACAGAAGGCTGATCCTTGAAACTCTTCAGCTCTTCCTTCTCCTTCTCATAGGCTGCACCCTTGGCCTTGTATTCGGCAATTGTCTTTTCATCCGGATTGACGATCACTTCGCCGGCAATCGCATCCAGAACTACGGTGTCACCGCTCTTCACATTTGCCATCAGATCCTTGACACCGACGACAGCCGGAATTTCAAGCGAACGGGCCATAATGGCACTGTGACTGGTACGTCCGCCCATTTCCGTCGCAAATCCCTTGGCAAATTCCTTGTTCAGGGAACCTGTATCAGAAGGTGTCAGATCCTTGGCAACAATGATGACAGGAGAATCCAGCGTCGCAAGATTCGGAATCGTCTTTCCTGTCAGATTGCACAGCAGACGGAACGAAACATCCTTGATGTCAGCAGCACGCTCCTTGAAGTAGCTGTCATCCATGTTTTCAAACATCGAAACCATGTTGGACGCAACGGTCTGCGCAGCGTATTCCGCATTTTCCTTTGAGTTTTCGATCTCATCCAGAATCTGGCTCTTAAACTCCGGATCCTGTGCCATCATCAGATGCGCATCATAGATCGCCAGTTCTTCCGCAGCCAGATGACCGGCGGCAGTTTCCTTGATTTTCTCAATATCTTCCACCGTCTTTGCAAAGGCACGCTCAATCTTTGCCTTCTCTGCTTCAAGATCTGTTACTTCAACCTTCTGAATGTCTAACACTGGCTGTTCCAGTTTGTAAACCTTGGCAACAGCAACACCCTGTGACGCGGCAATTCCTTTTAACATGCTTCCTCCTCAGTATCCTGCTGGATTAAATCCAGAACGTCCTGAACCGTCTTCACCTTAAGAATCATGTCATTATCCAGTACAATTCCAAACGTCTCTTCCACCTTCAGCATGAAATCAACCACCGCATACGAATCCATGTGAAGCTCTTCAAACGTTGTTTCCGGCGTGATTGACTGATCAGAGCTGAACTCCTTCAGCAATGCCTTCAGAGAAGAAAAACGATCCATAAGACTTTCCTTCTCCTAAGTTTATCATCAAAAACGATCGATATGAAGAATATCCAGAACCAGCTTGACCGCCTCCCGCTTCGCCTTGGCATAGCTCGAACGCGGGAAGTACTGCTTGTACCAGCCCTTCTCTGAAATACTGAGATATTCTTTCTCAATAATCAACCGGTACTTTGGGGGCAGATCCTGTACCGCCCTCTGCAGTATCGCAATGAACTTTGTATCATCCGCCAGTTTCTGCGGTGACACGATCATGGAACCCGGCCCAAGCGTATTGGCCAGATCCACATTTCTGGAACATGCACGGGAAACTTCACCCAGATGCCTCATAATGGTGTCGTCCCGCTTTGCTTCGGCAACTTTCTCTGCCTGCGTCTTCACTGTGCTTTTGTTGTCTGCCATCTTTCTCTTCCCCTCTCCTTTCTATTTCTCGATTAACAAAACAGATAGCATAAGCATGTGTCAGGACGCTGAACTTTATTTCAATCCCGCAGCCAGCGTCTGACGAAAGTATGAAGAACGTGATACAAAAGCAGAAATGATAATGGTTATCACTTCCGTTTGTATTCTTGCATGCGAAACAGGTCAATTACAATAGGAAAATACAATTATCCAATGTTTTTGTTGATTTTTATCCCTTTTCCACCCCTTTCAACCATTCCATAGTCAAAGCAGCACCGGATTCCCGAAGAAAAATAGAAAGAATCATACAGGATTATTGGCGATGATCATTCCCGTGTGCTTGCATGGAAACAGTCCGGCTTGTGACCGTCTTTCAATTCCGCTATAATCGCTTTAGTTTTTCAGGAGATTCTATGAGTGTTTCTACACAGTCAACGCTTTCCGTAAAGCGTATTCTGCTGACCATGGCCATTCTTCTTCTGGTCCCGGTCCTTCGCAGGGTGGTTTCAATGTTTATTTCCATCGAAGCAATCGCCGACATGTTCAGTCTGAACATTACAGCCTGGATCCTGATTCTGTATGACTGGAACCTGCTGGGTGTTCATTACAATCGGGCCAAGGACCATATCGGTGAAGCTGTTTTATGGACCGTCATCGGCATCGTCTTCCTCAGCATATGGCTGTTTGTCAACGAGCGCTTTCTGAAGGCGCCGCTGCCGATTGACCATGTAACGGAAGCTGCCGCCTATCCGGGAGCTCTGCCGCCGGTTCTGATTGCCTATTCCTTTTCACAGGCCGCACTCATCAACATCGGCTTCAAATGCATGACCGACCACTTCAACGTCCGCAGCCAGGAGGTGCTTGTCATACTTCTGAGCGGCTTTGCCTTCGGGCTGTACTATACGCTGCTGTTTGCACCGGCTTCGCTTCACATCTTTATTCCGGTGTATCTCTACAACATTCTGGCCATCGCCTTTTCCGCCTACCTCTACAACCAGTCCCATTCCTTTGTGCCCGGCATGGCGGCAATGACCATTGTCTACTTCCTGTATCAGATTCTGATTCTGTCGGCCTGAGATACAGTCCCTCCATCTTAAATCGCCCATAACAAAAGGAGCCCGCCGGCTCCTTTTGCTTTAATCATTTGATCGACGCAGGGTTTACTTATCCGTCTCCAGAAGACCATAGCCGCCATGGTTGCGCTTGTAGACAACCGAAACACGCCCCGACTCCGTATCCGTGTAAACGAAGAAGTCATGGGAGCTCAGTTCCATCTGCATGATCGCCTCATCCAGATCCATCGCATCCGCTGTCACGCTCTTCGTCTTGACCGGGATATCCGGTTCCGCTTCATCCGCTTCCGCAAGGAAGGCATCCGACAGCGACTCACGATGCTTGCGGGAAAGACGCGTCTTCTGTCTGCGCAGCTGATCCTCCAGCTTATCTACGGCAAGATCCACCGCCGCATACAGATCATCGCTCACCACTTCTGTACGCAGAATGCCGAACTTCGTCGGAATGGTCACCTCGATTTTCTGGCTGTTCGGATACACACGGGTCACAACCCGTGCCGTCGCATCCGGGTCAATGAGGACATACTTCTCCAGATGCGAGAGCTTCTTCTCGATCTGTGCCCGCATTGCAGGTGTCACTTCAATGTTCTTGCCAACGATTTCAAAATGCATACAACTACCTCGCTTTCAAAGTGAGTCCATGCCCCGTAAAGGACAAAGGGAATGATGTGCATTTTTCATCCCGCTGCCTCATACACGGGCAAGGGGGATCACTGCTTGCATTATAGCATGCACCATGCTTCGCAATCTGAAATCCGGATGAAAGAACAGACAGTCACGGCAAATTGTCATTTCTGCCCTGCCAGTTGCTGCAGCCATTGAAAAACCGAGATCATTGCGTAGCTGTCCATACTGCAGTAGGCCTTCAGATCATCAATGATCTGCTGCCGGTCCACATTTTCCTCTTCCCGGTCCAGATGCCGCCAAGCATAGACAGCGCTCATCCCCTCATGAATATCCAGGTCCTTATAGCCCTGCCCGCCAATCGCCGCCAGAATCGACTTCAGCGTCCAGCTGCCGGCCATCTTAGTATCATAGACAGCCCCGCTCATAAACGGCTGCTGCAGATCCTTCATCCGCGCCGTCAGCTTTTCAAGATCGCTGCGGTACTGCGGAAACTGATCCATCCACTCCTGCAGACGGATCTTCTCCGCCCCTTCGGCATTATAGGCAATCAGTGACCCGGCCGGCGGCATTTCCTTCAGTAAAGAGCGGATCATATCCTGCCGATCATCCTGCACCGACAGAAAGACCGAATGACGAATGGATCCATCCTCTTCCAGCACATGAAGACTGTACTCAAAAGGCACAACGTCAAACGGACGCAGACCGTCAAACGGCGGAATCGCATAGCGTTCCCATTCAAAATCCAGAAAGGCAATCGGATAGCGCACATCATCGAGCCACGCCTGAATCGCGCAGCGGTCCGCGAAGACGCCGCCATTGTGATCCGCCATGATCTGCGCATACTGCTGACGCGTACCTTCAATCGCATTGAAATCCGCATCCCGCAGGTATTCTTTTCCCGCCTGCTTCATCGCATAGCGCTGTCCCGAAGCCGTCAGCGTAAGAATGCTGTTGAACGGCATCCCGGCTTCACTCACAAAGCAGGAACCGTAATACGGACACACGATCCGTCCCGTACAGCGGCCGGTATGTACAGGTGCCGGCGCCTCCTTGAGAAGAGCCGCATCCATCATCCTCAACGGCCCGTGCAGATCACGGATCGACTCCCGGACCGCTTCTTCCACCGGTTTGGAAGGATGATGGCGGCCGTTATAGAAATAATCCGAAACCACAAAGAGCTGATCCACGTCCAGCTCACCGTTGCGCACATAGGACGCATTCAGGTGCATGATATGCATTTTCGAAATCCGCAGACCGTTTCCTTCCAGCACCCATACCATGGAACTGTAAAACAGCATGTCGTTGTCCATCGGAAACAGGCCGAGCATCAGAAAGTAAAGCTCATAGCTCCCGTCCGGCAGACGATGAAGAAACGGAACCTTCACCCGCAACCCGTCATATTCAAAGCGCGCCTTGATCAGCCACTCATAATCTGCCAGAGCGGACAGTGCCTTTTCCTTGGGATCCCCGACCGAGCCCGTAAAGGCATCCCTGATCCCGAGTTTCTGAGCCGCCAGATCGGTTACCGTCTGATCCAGACGAAGAAAGCTCTGCGGACGCTCCTGCTGTTCTTCCCTTTGATCCAGCACAAACAGACGGGGACAGCGCATATATTTTTTCAAATCCGAAATATGATACATAAAACCCCCAGAAGAAATCAGATCACAAAACTTCCGTGCTCAAAGATCACAGTTTCATTCCCGCTGTCATCAATGCCCGTCACACGCATTTCGCGGCTGCCGAACATAAAGTCCACATGAACCGCCGAAACATTTCCGCCATGCGCCAGCAGTTCCTCTTCCGACATTGCTCCTCCGCCTTCAATCTGTCCCGGATACGAAGCGCCCAGCGCCAGATGGCAGGCCGCATTTTCATCAAACAGCGTATTGTAGAACAGAATGCCGCTCTGCGAAATTGGCGAATCATACGGAACCAGCGCCACTTCGCCCAGATATCGCGAATGCTCATCCGCCCTGAGAATCGAAACCAGTGCCTCTTCTCCCTCAGCACAATGATATTCTGCCACTTCGCCATTGACAAACCGCAGGCTGAAATCACGGATCAGCCTGCCCTCATGGGACAGCGGGCGCGAGGCATAAACAATGCCGTTGACACGCGTACGGTCCGGCGTCGTGAAGATTTCCTCCGTCGGCATGTTGGGCTGAAACTCACAGTTGCGATCAATGCACTTCTCACTGCCGCCGCCCCAGATGTGATGCTTTGCAAGCCCGACAACAAGATCCGTACCAAGTTCATTGACAAAGTGCAGCGACACAAACTGACGCTCATTCAGCCAGGCCGCATGCCTCTGAAGAGCACTGGAATGTTCCGCCCAGAGCGTCTCGGCATCCTTTTTCTGATCCAGATACACCGTATGAAGAATCGCCTTCCACAGCGCATCCATGGCCGCCTCACTGCTTAGATCCGGGAACACCTTCCCTGCCCAGGCCGAAGAAGGAACCGCCGCAACACACCACTGCCCATGATTGTTCATCGTATACGCTTCAAGATCATGCGTCGCCTTCTGTCTGGCAGCTGCTGCCGCCCGGTGTTTTTCCGGGTCCACGTCCCGGAAGGCATCGGGATCCTCACTCACAATGGCCAACAGTGCCGCTCCGGCGGCCTGCTGTGCCCTGGTACGCTGCACCATCCAGTCGGGATACGTTGACAGTGAATCAATGGAACGGTAGGTATAGCCCAGCCGCGTAATCTCATCATCCTGCCACTGGACATCCACGCTTGAAGCACCTGCCAGATATGCTTCCTTTACGACGCGGCGTACAAAATCCGCCGTTTCCAGTGCGCAGCGCACAACCAGAGGCTGCCCCGGCTGCAGATTTACACCCGTACGCACCAGCAGACGGGCATAGGTATTCAGCGTTTCATTCGACGGCATTGTCAATTTCCTCCCCGATCAGATCCTGTTTTGCTGTCTTCGTAATTTTCACGGACACCATATCGCCAGGCGAATGCTGCCCCGTGCACTTTACATATACACACCCATCAACGCCATCCGGCGCATAGAAGGCCGAACGTCCAATGTACATGTTTCCAAGCGGATGCTTACTTTCAAGAAGCACCTCGGCGGTTGTTCCGATCATCTTCTTCCGGTCTTCCGCCGCAATGGATTCCTGCAGCTTCATGATCTCAGCCTTGCGCTGCTCCTTTACCTCCTCAGGGACATTGTCATCCATGTCAAAGGCAGGCGTCCCCTCCTCCTTTGAATAGGTAAAGGCGCCCAGGTGATCAAAATGAACTGCCCGGACCAAAGACAGATTCTCCTGATGATCTTCCTCGGTTTCACCCGGGAAGCCGGCGATCAGCGTCGTCCGCAGGACGGCATTGGGGACACGGCTGCGAATGGCACGGCAGCGTTCCTCGATCAGTGCACGGGATCCACGCCGATGCATTGCCTTGAGCATACGGTCGCCGCCATGCTGAACGGGAATGTCAAAATACGGCAGAATATGCGAGCTGCTGTTGATCGTATCGATCAGATCGTCCGGAATCTCATCCGGATACAGATACAGAACCCGGATCCAGCGGACCCCATCAACGGCATCGAGCTTCTTCAGCAGTTCGCTCAGATGCAGATGCCCGTCAAAATCAAAACCGTACATGCTGGAATCCTGGGCGATCAGATTGATTTCCTTCACACCGGCTGCCGTCAGATCCCTGACTTCCCTGACGATGTCCTCCTGGGGCCGGGATATGAATCTGCCCCGGATCGTCGGAATTGCACAATAGCTGCACCGGTTGTTGCAGCCATCAGCGATGCGGACATAGGCCATCCATGGCTTGCCGGCAAGAACACGCGGCGCCTTGCCGTAGTCATTGGCGATTCTGACTCCGAGCGTCTCGGAAAGAATCTGACCAAGATGCCCGTATTCATCAATAGAAATCACCCGGTCCACATCCGGGAACGCCGCTTCCAGATCCGGCTTGTACCGCTTGGCAAGGCAGCCCATGACAATCACCCTGTTCAGTTTTCCGCCTTTATGGGCAAGCACTTCTTCAATGGTGTCCAGGGCCTCTTCCTTGGCCGAGGTAATAAAGCCGCAGGTATTGATGATGCAGGCATCGGCATCTTTCCAGGAGGAGGTAAACTCCTGCCCGCTTTCGCGCAGAATGCCGAGCAGATTCTCGGTATCGACCAGGTTTTTGGCACAGCCAAGGGAAATGACAGCTATCTTCATACAGTTCTCCAATCAAAGCGGACAGCGAAGAAAACAGCAGGAGATCCGCTTCGTCCCCTGCTGCTCAGACATCAGTCCGCCAATGTTCCAAACGGATCCCAGGGCGCCAGCACAACCGCCTTCTGATCCAGAAGCTTGCGCTGAGCCGCACTCAGATACTTCTTGTTCACCGCAGCTTCATACACATAGAGATCGAACCAGGAATCGCTTGCAGTATAGAAACCCTTGTCCGCATGCGTATCGCCCCAGGAATTTTCGATCTTCCAGCGCTCCGGCTTCTTTCCGTCAAGATTCACGCCCGTCAGAACCATCGCATGATTCATTGCCGACTCACGACTGTCCAGCATTTCGGCCTTCGTCATGGCAAGATTCATATCGAAGGTGTTTTCATAATCGAATGCCGCTGCATCCCACAGACCGTAGTCACGGTTGGCTTCCTTGCCGCAGTCGCATCCGAACCAGACACACTCGCCATCCTTCATCTGATTCAGAACAGCCTTCTTGAATTCGGCCATGTCCAGATTCAGATAGCGGATCTCTTCGCCGCCGACAACATTGCCAATGTACTTCACACTGAAGATCTGGTGGTAGGGCTTGTCAGCCGTCGGCGCATTGATGATGACTACATAATCATCAAGATCGACGCCGAGATACTTTTCATAGAACTCCAGCGGCGTCACATTGCGGTGACCATGGTATTCCTTCTTGTTGTCGTAGTATTCAAACGTGAAGCTCTTGGGCGGAACTCCGAAGCAGTCGCACAGCAGTCCGTACACTTCCTGCAGCGCATCCTTGCGCAGCGACGCAATCGCCTTGTCATCACCTGCGTCATGTGCCTTCTTCGCATCAATCGCAAACCGGCGCAGACGCTTGTTGAGAATGCCGTTCATACTGTGGGTATGCGAAGACTGGTAGGTTTCCGGCATCGCGCTCTTCGGGCAGAGGCCGTACTTCTTGATGATGGAGACAACCATGTTCCACTGACCGCCATCACCGACACCCGTATCGAGCAGCCACTGCATCGTACGTTCATCGAGCGGATTGTCGAGTTCCTTCGTGACGCATTCCATGAACCAGTTTGCCTTCTCAAGCTTGTCATAGAAGGCAATAAAGTTCTGCGAAAGCTCGAACTGCCCGTCGATTTTGTACTTCTTCGCAATCATCTCACGCAGAACGTTCATGGACGAGAAGATCCAGCAGCGTCCCGACTGCATCTGATTGGTTACCGGAAGCTTGGCGAGGTCGATCGAAAAATACCGCGGATTGGCTTCCTGTGCCTCCAGCACATTGGAGATCGTCGAAATGTCATTGCTCGTAAGCGCATTGCGGACAACGCGCGCCTTATCGTTCTGGCTGTACTTCTTTTCCAGATTCTGAAGATCCTTTTCCTTGATTTCTGTCATCGTATCCTCTTTCTGCCGCTCATTATACCGCAGTGTTCCATTTGTTCAGAGCGTTACACCCTGCTTGAAAATCGCAAGGTCGTGATAGCCTTCCGCTTCGGACTTTGCCTTCTGCCCGTTTGCCGTCGCAATGACAAGATCATACAGATCTTCCCCGCACTCATCAATGGACGTTCCATCCACGATGACACCGGCATTGAAATCGATCCAGTTATTCTTCCTGCCGGCCAATGTATCGTTGGTCGCAATCTTCAGGGTTGGCACACACGAAGCAAACGGCGTGCCCCGTCCGGTTGTAAAAAGAATCATCTGACAGCCGGCAGCCGCCTCGCCGCTTGCCGCAACAAGGTCATTGCCCGGCGTACTCAGAAGATTGAGACCGGACCTTTGAACACGATCCCCATAGGCAAGCACGTCATTGACCGGAGAAGTGCCGCTTTTCTGCACGCAGCCGTTGGACTTGTCCTCCAGCGTCGAAATGCCGCCAGCCTTATTGCCCGGTGAAGGATTTTCATAGATCGTCTGATGTGCAGCCTTGAAGTAATCCTTGAAGTCGTTGATCAGACGGACTGTCTTCTCAAATGTCTGTTCATCTGCGCAGCGGTTCATCAGCTGCTGCTCCGCGCCGAACATCTCCGGCACCTCACACAGCACTGTACTGCCCCCATCGGCGCACACCAGATCCGAAAGCCTTCCGACTGCCGGATTTGCCGTAATGCCGCTGAGACCGTCGCTGCCACCGCACTTCAGACCGATCCGGAGTTTTGAAGCGTGAACAGTCGTACGCTGATCCTGCGCCGCAAGATCGCAGAGCTCTTTAAGCACCTGAAGACACGTTTCTACTTCATCCTCTTCATCCTGCGCCTGTACGAACCGCATACGCGAAGAATCATAGTCTCCAATGTAGGGCTTGAGAACATTGATGTTTGAGTTTTCGCAGCCAAGGCCGAGAACAAGAATGCCGCCGGCATTGGGATGATGCACAAGATCCGCAAGCACCCGCCGCGTATTCTCCTGATCATCGCCCATCTGGCTGCAGCCGTAGGGATGCGTAAAGGCGAGGATGCCGTCTACGCTGCCGTGGATAAACGACTGTGCCTGCTGCTCGAGCTGGCGCACGATGCCGTTGACGCAGCCGACGGTCGGAATGATCCAGATTTCGTTGCGGATGCCCACCTGCCCATCACTGCGCACAAAGCCCTGGAAGGTGCGTCCTTCCGCCTTTGGCTGCGGCAGGAAAACCGGATGATAGGAATACTCCAGAATATCTGACAGATTGGTCTTCATGTTATGGGTATGGACATGTTCACCGGCTTTGATCGGCGCCATCGCATGACCGATTATGGTGCCGTATTTGATGATGTTTTCGCCCGCATCAATGTCGCGCAGCGCAAACTTGTGCCCCAGGGGAATGTCTTCCTGCAGAGTGACGGCAGTGGAAGGAAGAACGATCTGTTCCCCTCTGCGCAGCGGCTGCAGAGCAACCGCCACACTGTCGGCAGGATGAATCTGTATCGCTTTCTTCATGAGGTCAGCCGAAATAGGTTTCCAGTGTCTTCTGCATGCCGTCCCTGCGGATGGCATCGAGATATTCACACACCCTGTCTTCCAGACCATCGATCTTCGTCAGATCCTGACCATGGAAATCTTCCCGCGACAGATAGTCATGCACGAAGGTGCGGGTATCTTTACGGCACTCGGATGCGAAGAAGTCGAGAACAGCCGCATCATCCTTGATGTCATACACATCACTGCCCCGATGTCCCTTGAGGCAGCCTTCACCCTTTTCATCCGAAGAGTAGAACGCCATCAGTGCCGCAATCGAGAATGTCAGATGTTCCGGAAGCCGGTGATATTTGTCAACGTAGCCAAGCAGCGAAGGCAGGCAGCGTGCTCTCCACTTGGAAACGGAGTTGAGCGAGATGGCAAGCAGGCTGTGCTGAATGAACGGATTGTTGAAGCGGTCCACGACCGCATTGGCAAAGTCTTCCAGATCCTGCTTCGGCAGCGTCAGGGTCGGGATCACCTCATCATGAATCGTGTGCATCATGAAATCGCAGATGATCGGATCCTTCATCGACTGGTTGACGAAATCATTGCCCTTGAGGTAGGAAGCCAGAACAAAGGAGGTATGGGCGCCATTGAGGATGCGCACCTTTCTCTGCTTGTAGGGCTTCTGGTTGTCGGTGAAGATGACATTCATGCCTTCCTTGCCTGCCAGCGCCCTGTCCATCGGCCATTCCTTCGAAATATCCTTCTTCGATTCAATAACCCACAGTGCAAACGGCTCGGCCGTATCGAGCAGATTGTCGACATAGCCAAGCTCTTCGTAGATGGCATTGCGCTCCTTCTCATCGCGTACCCAGCCGGTGACGATCCGGTCAACCAGCGTCGATGTAAAGATGCAGGCATCTTCAACCCAGCTGCGGAAGCCTTCCGGAAGCTTCCAGAGATCGATGTACTTCAGAACATCCTTGTGCAGTTCGATGCCATTGTCATCGATCAGCTCCACCGGCAGCATCACAAGTCCCTTTTCAGGATCGCCATGGAACTCTTCATAACGCGCATACAAAAACTGCGTCAGCTTGGCCGGGAACGTGATATTCAGCTTCTCTTCAAAACGATCCTCCGCATGGAAGACGATGCCCGCTTCAGTTGTGTTCGATACAACAAAGCGCAGCGTCGGAATCCTGGCGATGGAAATGTAGCGGTCATAGTCATCGTAAGGCGAGACAATATCCTTGACGCAGGTGATCTGACGGGTTTCCTTGTAAGGCTGACCGTTGACCCGTCCCCGCAGCTGCAGGGTATACTGACAGTCCTGTTTTTTGAAATTGTCCAGTGATCCGAAGGCAATCGGCTTGATCAGTACGACGCTGCCGTTGAACACACCCTTCTCATTGGCAAGGTCGACCATATAATCGACAAATGCGCGAAGGAAATTTCCTTCACCGAACTGGGCCACCCGTACAGGGCGGTCAACGGGATGCGTCATTGATGCATTTAATGTTTCCATAGCTTCCTCCTGAATATCTCTGTTAGTCATGTTCTGTATTCATAGGCGAAACGTTCCGCTTCGTCGAAGTCATCTCATTGATCCTGCACATGAGGATGTGATTGGGTGCCTCTTTGCCCGTCCCTTCAATCGCATCGATCAATACGCGGGCAGCACATTTTCCTTCTTCATAGGCAGGCTGCACGATCGTCGTAATCGAAGGCACAGCCAGCTCCGTCCATTCCAGCGAGTCAAAGCCGATCAGGCCAAGATACTGTGGCATCAAGGAGCTGTATTTGCGCAGCACCAGATAGGTCTTGTCCAGCAGCCAGTTGTTGCAGGCAAAAACGCAGGTCGGCTGTTCCCCGTTCAGATACGGCTTCAGCTTTTCTTCGATCATGTCCGCCGTGGTGCCGGCATCCGCTACGATGACCTCATAGGGAATGCCGCGTTCATCAAGACAGTCGGTGAAGCCGCGATTGCGCTCGAGACGTGTATGAAGAACATACGGATCGGCCGTGACCATAACAAAGCGCTGGTAGCCGCGGCTGACCAGCATGTCCGTCGCTTCAAGAACAGCTTCATAGTTATTTGTCTTGACCCACAGTCCCTTGTCCAGGCTGTTGGGCGAATCGAAATAGACAATCGGCTTTTCCAGGTGCTGCTCATTCCACATCGTTTCAAAGTGAACCGTAGGCTGCACAATAAAACCGTCAACTCCCATCGCCGCCATGCTGGTGACACATTTATGTTCATTTTTAAGCTCGTAGCCGCTGTCGCCGACAATCATCTGGTAGTCATGGCTGCGGCACACTTCATCGACGCCCTTGACGATCTGGGCAGCGAAGGAATTGGTAATGTCACCGATGATGACACCGATCAGATGCGTCTGCTTGAAGTTCAGCGAACGGGCGACCATGCTCGGGCGGTAGTCCGTTTTGCGGATCGCGGCTTCAATTCTCTGCCGCGTCGCTTCGGACATTCGTTCATATTTCCCGTTGAGGTAGAAAGAGACAGTTGCCTTGGAAACACCTGCAAGTCTTGCAATATCGTTGATCGTGATCTTCTGCTTCATCGGCCGCCTCCGTGATAAACCTGTTTACTAAATCTACGTTATACCGTTTTGAGAGTTGATGTCAACGTAAATTGATCGCTGTTTTTCCTCTGATATGGACATGTTCTGTATGATCAAAAATATGTCGCACGGGATCCGGCAGCGAAAAAACGAAAGAAGAATTTTGCCATTGACAAGCAGATATGGCGGAACTAGAGTTTAAGTATACCGGTTTACCACAGAAAGGAAATCCCATGAACAAAGAAGAAGTCATGAAAAGAATGCATGGCATCGGCATTATTCCTGCCATTGCCCTCAACCGTGTCGAAGATGCGGCTCCTCTTGCCAAGGCACTGTGTGCTGGCGGCCTTCCGGTGGCGGAAGTCACCTATCGTACCGCAGCTGCGCACGATGCAATGATTGAAATGAAGAAAGCCTGCCCGGAAATGCTCGTCGGAGCCGGAACGGTTCTAACAAAGCAACAGGTGGATTCCGCCATCGATGCAGGTGCAGAATTCATCGTTTCCCCCGGCCTGAACCCGGAAATCGTATCCTATGTCCTGAGCAAAGGTCTGCCGATGATCCCGGGCATTTCGACCGCCAGTGAAATCGAACAGGCACTTGCCCTTGGTCTTTCCACGGTCAAGTTCTTCCCTGCCGAACAGTTGGGCGGCCTCAAGACAATCAAGGCACTGTGCGGTCCCTACCGCAGTATGACCTTCCTGCCGACCGGCGGCGTCAATACGGATAACATGCTCGACTATCTGAATGATCCGAAGATCTTCGCAGTCGGCGGCACCTGGATGGTTAAGTCAGCGCTGATCGATGCCGGCAAATTCGATGAGATCGAACGGATCTCGCACGATGCAGTACTGAAGATGCTCGGAATGCATATCAAGCATGTCGGCGTCAACTGCACGGAAGCAGAAGGAAAACAGACAGCCGATGCGTTCGCAAAGCTGTTCCAGGGCAGTGTCCGTGAAACCAGCAAGGGCTACTTCGGCAGTGAGCTGGTCGAAATCATGGTGAACCAGCACAAGGGAGCCCACGGCCACATCGCCATCGGCGTTCACTCCACCGAACGGGCAGCAGCCTACTTCCGTACCCTTGGCTATGCGTTTGATGAAGACTCTGCGACCTATGATGCCAATGGTGATCTCAAGTTCATCTACTTCAAGGACGAGATCGGCGGCTTTGCCATCCATCTGGTCAATGACTGAAGGGACAGGTCCATATCATGACAAAAGTTGTAACTCTTGGTGAAATCATGCTCCGGCTGACGCCGGCGGATCCTTCACAGCGTTTTCTCCAGGCTGACCGCTTCGATGTCATCTGGGGTGGCGGCGAAGCAAATGTTGCTGTATCGTTGGCCAACTATGGCGATGATGCCTACTATGTAACCAAGCTTCCGGAACACGAAATCGGGCAGGCCGCTGTCAATGCGCTGCGCCGTTATGGTGTTCATACGGAATACATTGCCCGCGGCGGCAGCCGTGTCGGCATCTATTATGCAGAAAACGGTGCTTCTCTTCGCCCTTCCAAGGTCATCTATGACCGTGCCGGTTCGGCAATTGCGGAAGCGGATCCGGAAGACTTCGACTGGGATGCAATCTTTACGGGAGCCGACTGGTTCCACTGGTCCGGCATTACACCGGCAATATCAGCCAAGAGTGCAAAGCTGACGGAAGTTGCCTGCAAAGAAGCCAGGAAGCACAGCGTCAGAGTATCCTGCGATCTCAACTACCGCAAGAAGCTGTGGACCGAGGAAGAGGCACAGAAAGTCATGACACCGCTGATGGAATACGTTGACGTATGCATCGGCAATGAGGAAGATGCGCAGAAGTGCCTTGGCTTTACACCGGATTCCGATGTCGAGCATGGCAGCACGGATGCGGCCGGCTATCATACGATTTTTGAACAGATGGCAAAGAAGTTCGGCTTCAGCATTGTTGCCTCGACGCTGCGGGAAAGCCACAGTGCTTCGGACAACGGCTGGAAGGCTTTGCTCTATGACGGCAAACAGTTCTATGAATCGCGTCACTATGAAATCGTTCCGATCGTTGACCGTGTCGGCGGCGGTGACAGTTTCTCGGGCGGCCTGATTCATGGTCTGTTGAAGTGGAATGATCCGCAAAAGGCACTGGAGTTTGCCGTCGCAGCCTCGGCTCTCAAGCATACCCTGCCGGGCGACTTCAACTGTGTATCCGAAAGTGAAGTTCTCTCCCTCGCCGGCGGCAACACGTCGGGCCGTGTTCAGCGGTAAGTGAACATTCAGGGAAATCAGAAAACAACAGAAAGAAGACAATCAGATTATGGAAGAAATCAAAGATCCCAACTGCAGCTATTGCGCCAAGGGCGATCTGGTCAATGCGTTCGCCTATGAAATCTGCGAACTGCCGGCTTCAACCGTTTACGTGTTCCGTGAACAGACACATCCGGGCCGCTGCGTCGTCGCTTCCAAGCATCATGTTTCGGAAATCGTCGACCTGCCTCTGGAAGAACAGCATGCCTTCCTTGCGGATGTTGTACGGGTTGCCAGAGCAATCCATGAAGCCTATCATCCGGACAAGCTGAACTACGGTATGTTCGGTGATACCGGCCACCACCTCCACTGCCATCTGGTGCCGAAATACAAGGATCAGGCAGAATGGGGAGGCACCTTCCTCATGAACCCGACACCCAACAAAATCAGCGACGAAGAAGCCAGAGTCATCGCCGACCGTCTGCGTCCGTTGATTCTGAACCAGAAGTAATCTTCCATCACACGTTTTATCCTCCCAGGGGCTGTCAATGATCGATGATCCTGACAGCCCTTTTTTTACCCAAAAGCTGCCAGAGACATCTCTGACAGCTTTTTTCTGATCGTTTTTCTGATCGTTTCTGTTTTGTCTTTACTCAGGAATGTCGAAATATCTGGCGGCATTGTAGTAGCAGATGCCTTCCACAATCGGCTTGAGCATCGCATCGTCATCCGGGAACTCGCCGTTTTCGACCCAGCTGCCGATCGTATTGCACAGAATGCGACGGAAGTACTCGTGACGCGTATAGCTCAGGAAGCTGCGCGAATCCGTCAGCATGCCGATGAAGTTGCCCAGCACACCAAGACGTCCATAGATATGCAGATGGCGTTCCATGCCGTCCTTCGTATCCACAAACCACCAGGAAGCACCGAGCTGAACACGGCTCTTCACACTGGAATCCTGCTGGAAGCAGCCGGCCAGCGTCTCAAGGGCATCAAAGTCTTCCGGATTCAGCGAATAGAGAATCATCTTCGGGCACCTGCCGGCCATGGTCAGATCCGACAGAAGACTCTGAATTCCATGAATGCAGTCATGCGCATCCATGGCATCAAAGCCCGTATCCGCGCCAAGCAGATGGAAGTACTTCTCATTGGTGTTGCGCAGCGCATTGTAGTGCAGCTGCATCGCAACATTGCGCGCATCGTACATGCAGGCAAGCTGATACAGCAGCCAGCTCTGCCAGTCATCGCGATCCGCTTCGCTGATCGCTTCCCCTGCCATTGCCTTGCGGAACACTTCATCGGCACGCTTCTCATCGTTCCAGGCAGCGGTATGCGGAATCGTTTCAATGCCGTGATCCGAAGCGCGGCAGCCCATGCTTACAAAGAAGTCGAGACGCTTTTCCAGTGCTCTGGCGGCATCGGCTGCACTGTTGATCTCCATGCCTGCCGCTTTCCCGAGCTGCTTCATATAGCCGGCAAAGGAAGACTTCTGAATATTCAGTGCCAGATCCGGACGGAAGGAGGGCGCAACGATCGGCGCAAAGCTGCTGTCTTCTCTGAGCTTCTGATGCCACTCAAGCGAGTCAGCCGGGTCATCGGTCGTACCGATGAAGCGGACGCTGGACGATTCTATCAGGCCGCGGCAGGTGCAGTGCGGATCATTCTGCAGCATGTCATTGGCCTTATCCCAGATCTTCTGCGCATTGGCACCGCAGATCACATTCTCAATGCCGAAATACTTGCGCAGTTCCAGCTGGCACCAGTGATTCATCGGATTTCCGATCGTCTTCTCCAATGTTTCGCAGAAGTACTGGAACCGCTCACGGTCCGGCGCATCACCGGTAATGTATTCTTCGGGAACACCGTTGGCACGCATCAGCCGCCACTTATAGTGATCGCCATAATAGTAGTCGCTGCCGTCTTCTCTCTTCTGATGACCGCCAAGCCATACCTGTGCCAAATTGGTGAAACGCGTATCTTCATAGATATCCTTGGGCGGAATGTGGCAATGATAATCAATGATCGGAAGATTCTCCGCATATGAATGATACAGACGTTTCGCCGTTTCCGTTTCCAGCAGAAAATCCGGACCCATATATTCCTTCATACTCTTACTTTCACCTCTTAAAAGTTAATAAACCCTGCAATTACAACATCAATCGCACACAGCACATAGCCCATGTACCGCCAGCGGTTTTCCTCCTTGGACCATGCATTATCCGGCTGGGTTTTCTGACGCTGGGCAAAGTGAACCTTCGCCTTCAGAATCAGATACATGCCCGCAGCCAGAATCACGAGCATAATAATCATTCGCAGCATACACTCACCGTTTCCTTCCTGCAAAAGCACCTTTATTCTACCAAATCCCTATCATCCAAACGGTACTGCTCCACCCTCTTCATGGCCTGCAGTATCTTCTCTTTCGTCACGGGATAGGGAACGTGAATCAGCTCCTGATTGTTCGCCGTCACCTCAAGAACATCGCTCAGATCACTGTTGACATCAAGACCAAGATCCGCCAGTTTCAGCGGCAGACCGATCGACCTGTTGAAGGCATACACTTCCTCAAACATCTTCGTTTGAGCATCCATCATCAGCTGCACCAGTGTCCCGTAGCTGACGATCTCTCCATGAAGATGATGTTCCGCAACATCCCTGCGGACACTCAGGCCATAGTACAGCGCATGCGCCAGCGCACTGTTATAATCCGCGCCTACACTGACCGATACTAGTCCGGTTGTAACGATGATGTTCTGGACAACGATTTCCAGCGCAAACGATGTCTGTTTTCGATTGGCATCGGCAAGTGCTCTGGCACCATACTGCAGAATATCCTCATAGCAAAGCTCGCTTACTTTTATACCCAGCCTTGGTCCGTATGTCAGTTCATCGCCCCTTGCAGAAAAGGATGCCTCCACATGTTTTGCCATTGTGTCTCCCATACCTGCCCAAAGATAGCAATCCGGTGCCTCAGCAGCGACCTGAAGATCAATAAAACAATGCCGGGGAGGCTCGGAAAGCTGAACAATTTCCCTGAAGGCCCCCTGCTGCGTATACATGATGGCAATCCTGGTGACCGGGGCGCAGTTGCTTGCAATCGTAGGACACGTAAACACCGGCTTATGCATCACAAAGCCGGCATACTTGACCGTATCCATGCATTTGCCGCCACCGACAGCCAGAAGGAAGTCAGCGCTGGCTGCAGAAGAAGAATCAATGATACGCTGCGCATTTTCAAAGGAAGCCTCTTTGCCATAGCACTGCTGTTCGAGAATCCTGATGCCGGCCCGGCTCATGGCCGAAAGCACTTTCCCTCCCGCCGCCTTCCATGCATGTTCCCCGTAATAGATGGCACAGGTTGTTCCAGCCGAAGGAAGAATATCCGCAAAGGCATCATAGGCATCCGTACCGACCGATACGCGGGGTAGAAACAATGAATTCATCATTCGCTCCTTTGTAAAAAAGGCCGGGAAAACCCCGGCCCGAATGGATTGCGAAACTTACTCCTGGCTGTCGGAGAACGTAGCTCCGTAGCCATAACGGTTTGCTGAGCCGATGAGATCAATGTAGTCCATGACGAACTTCTTGATTGCGGCTTCTGCCGTCATCATGATTTCAAGATAGTTCGTGTTCGGATTCTCTTCCCACTTGGCCTTCATCGCCTTTTCAGCCGCATGGAATGCATCGGTGCAGACATTGATCTTGTTGATGCCCCCGGCAACCGCCTTGCGAATGTTCTCTTCACCCGAACCGGAACCGCCATGAAGAACCAGCGGCATCTTGAGTTCAGCCTTCAGCTCGGCAAGACGGTCGAAGTCCAGCTTCGGAACCATGCCCTTCGGATAGTCACCATGCGCCGTTCCGATGGCAACGGCCAGCGCATCGATGCCGGTACGATCGACATAGTCACGTGCCTGGGCAACATTGGTGTAGAGATCCAGATGCTCGTTATCGCCGACATTCGCCTGACCAACATGACCCAGCTCACCTTCAACGCAGATGTCCCGTGCATGCGCAAGAGCGACGATGTTGGAAACACGGGCAACGTTTTCCTCATACGGCAGCGAAGAAGCGTCGATCATTACCGACGAGAAGCCCCAGCGCATGGCAGCGACTTCATCCTCGAACGTGGAACCATGATCCAGGTTGAGAGCGACCGGAACATCGACACGCTCGGCCATCTCCTTGATCATCGGAACCATCTCGCTTGGATGCGCAAGTTTCTTCATCTGGCCGACACCGATATTGATAATAATCGGCGAATGCTTTTCAGCAGCGGCACTGATGACGGCGCGCGCCATCTCCATGTTTACGCTGTTGACCGCCATGACGGCGTAGTTGTGCTCATTGGCATCCTTGAGAATATACTTCATCGACTCATACATAAACTATATCTTCCTCCTGTTCGTATGATTCTGCTGTTAATACATAACCAAGGGCAGAGCCGAACGACTCTGCCCTGTTCAAAATCAATCGTTACTGAATGTTGATGTCCAGGTTGTCATCAACCTTCTCTTCAACGTTTTCACTCTCATCCAGCGGCTTCTTCAGTACTGCATACAGAATTGCTGTAACGATCGTGCCAACGGCAAGAGCGAGAAGGAATGCACCAGGATTCGTGGTGACCGGAACGATGAAGATACCGCCATGAGCTGCAGGTGTATGGCAGCCCATTGCCATGACCATGCCGCCGGCAATTGCGGAACCAATCATCGAAGACGGAATGACACGCAGAGGATCTTCCGCTGCAAACGGCAGAACACCTTCGGTAATGAAGCAGAGTCCCATCGGGATGCAGGTGATACCGGCATCACGCTGTTCCTGCGTGAACTTGTTCTTGGCAATGATCGTAGCGATGCCGATTCCCAGAGGAGGAGTCATGCCGCCGACAATCTTTGCAGATTCGGCCGAAGAACCGATGCCCGTGCCATCCGGATCATCCGCAAACAGAGCATTTGCTGCCATGGATGCAGTCTTGTTGATCGGGCCGCCCATATCGAAGCCCATGCAGGCACCGATAACAGCACCGATAATGAACAGAGAGCCGGAAGACAGACTCTGAATCCAGTTCTGGAAAGCAGTCATCACCAGAGCCATCGGCTTGCAGATGATCCAGAAGAACAGAGAGCCGGAAATCAGCGTAGCCAGCACCGGAATGATCAGAACCGGCATCAGACCCTGCAGCGCCTTCGGCAGCTTCCACTTCTCCATCCAGAGAACGATGACACCGACGATGTAAGCCATCAGCATTGCGCCAAGGAAGCCTGCCTTTGCCTGGTTAGCGGTATAACCGATGATGAACGCCGGAACAATCCCCGGACGGTCTGCCATCGAGTATGCGATACCGGCAGCCAGAACGCCGCAGACGAAGCTCATCGCAAAGTCAGACAGCTTCGAGATTGCCCACCAGTACTGCGTCCAGTTGAATGCATTGAGGTTCGAGAATGCTGTTGCACCAGCTTCCGGACCCAAGGATCCGATGGTGTATCCGCCAAGGCCCTTTGCAAGAGCTCCCAGGATACCACCGGCGACGACCATAGGAATCATGAATGAGATTCCGGTCATCAAGTGCTTCTTAAATTCCTGCCACTTCATAAACCTTTGTTTATCCCCTTTCTGTGATTCGGTTTACTGAGTTGAATCCAAACTTCATTTACTTCTTGCCGAGCTTCTTCTGGATCGTCGCGATCAGACTCTTCGGATTCTTCATTGCGACACTGATCGGAATGTCAACGACCGGCTTTCCAGCAAAACGCTCTGTGCCATGAACAGCAATGTCATGAGCAAGAATGACGACATCAGCATTCTTTACATCTTCTGCGGTCAGTTCATTCTGGACACCGATGGTGCCCTGGGTTTCAATCTTGCACTGGCACCCTGCTTCTTCCGCTGCCTTCTGAATTTTCTCGGCAACGATGTAAGTGTGTGCAATACCCGCTGTACATGCGGTAACTCCAATAATCTTCATGATGAACTCCTTTCTTTGAAACCGTTTACTGCGCTGTTACCTAAAATATATCGTTCACAAATCAGCGAATAAGAATTTTGCGTACCGGATAAACGGCATTTTTTTATTTATTTAAGTAAACCGGTTAGTAAACAAAAAGGTAAACCGTATTACTATCGCAGAAAAAGGATGCGCCGATGTAAGCGCATCCTTTTCGTTTTTTTCCGTTTTTTATACTTGAATTACCGTTTTTTACTCAGAACTTGATGTCCAGGTCAACGATCTTTTCGGACTCATCAGTCGCCGAACCTTCCAGTTCCTCATCCCCGCACAGGATCAGATGAATGATTTCATCCGCCGTCTGCGCCTTCTGCAGCGCCTTGACGCGCGCATCGTTGCCAAGCTTGCCGGCCAGCTGGCTCAGCAGCTTCATGTGGTTTTCGGCAAAGGAAGAATCCGCACTGACACAGAACAGAAAGATCAGCCGCGTATCCTGCCAGCCGCCATCCTCAATCGAGCTTTCCCAGCGGATCGGATTGACCGTACGGCCGATGGCAATGCCGATTTTCTTCACTGTCTTCGATTTTCCGTGAGGAATCGAAAGCTGCGAGCCCATGCCGGTCGGGCCTTCCGCCTCCCGCACAAAAATATCATCTACAAACTGTTTCACATCGCCAATGTAGCCATTGGCCAGAAGGCGCCCGCTCAGATTCTCAAGCACCTCGCGCTTCGTCGTACCTTCCACCTGCAGATCTACAATCGCAGGATTCAGAATTTCACTCAGATCCATAATCCGCCCTTTCTCTTCCAGTCAGCGCAGTTCTCGAAAAAGGTTCATTGAATATGTTGTGTTACTGAATCAAATAATAATACAGATCGACCGGATTCGTAAACTGGTTTATTTTACTGACAAGCTCCTTGGAACCGGTCAGACGGAGGAACTGCCGGTAAAAAGCCTGCCATTTTTTCAGTTCCACTTCATTGTTCATCCGGATATTCAGAAGAAACACCGTATCAACCTTCTCATTGCCCCAGTCAATCGGCGTATCCAGCGTCGCAATCACGATCTTCGACTCGTTGGTGTAGCGCATATTGCCATGGGGAATCGCAACGCCCTGACCGATCGACGTCGTGGCGGCCGCTTCCCTCTTCATCACACTCTGCAGATAGCGGCTGCTCGCATAGCCTTTTTTCTTCAGCCTCAGACACATATCCCGCAGAAGATCTTCCTTCGAATCGTAGTGGACTCTTGTCATCAGAAGATCAGGTTCAAACAGCTGATGGCAAACCGGGTCAAAGTGAAACTGCTTCTTCATCTCACGTTCCATCCGCAGATCATTGATGCGGGAATGGATCGCTTCCATATCATCTTCCCCGATCGTCTCCTTGATCAGAAGGACTCTGGGATCGTCCCCGTCCAGCGGAACGGTCGTCAGAATCAGGTCGGCATCCGGCCATGCATGCGAGCGGAACTCATGTGCCGTCACATCCTCTAGGCGGGAAATATCACGGCTCCAGCGCATGATCCGCTCATGCGCAAGACGCATGACACTGCGGTTCTGCCCCATGACCAGCAGCGCATGGACAGGACGGGAAACAGAGTCAATCGCACTCTGGATGTAAAGGGCAATGTAGCTCAGCTCATCATCGTTGATTGAGAAGTAGAAGTACTCCTCAAACAGCGTCGAAATCAGCCACGTCACGCGCAGAGTCATAATGAACTCCTTGCGTACATAGGCATTGACGGTCGACTCCAGCGGCTGTCCGTATTTGACCCGGAACATCAGTGCCCGGATATGATTCAACAGGCCCGAATACAGATCCTGATCCTTCGTCAGATCAATGTTCAGCACCTGCGATACAACGAGAATCGCCTTTTTGACAAAGCTGCTCAGCTTTTCGCCATACTCCCGAACCATCTCTTCCGGCGTTTCCGTGTTGCCCGCCGAAATGACCCGGGAACACAGAATCTGAATCGTCAGATACTGCACCTCTTCCCTTCGATTCTCCAGTCCGATCCGTTCATTGACCGTCGAATAGACGGTTGCGGCAAAATTGTATTCGTTATACTGCTCCAGTGCTTCGCCATCATAGTTCAGCTTCAGAAGATACTGGTTCTGCATGTTTTCGTAGGATGCAATGCATACGCAGGTCAGAATTTCAACGAACGAAGAGTCCGTAAAGCTGAAATTCCACTCCTTCTCCACCTTCACGAGGCAGTCCTGAATCAATGCCACATCAAGATGCGGAAACAGATACGATAGTTCGCTCTGCGCATCCTGCGGCTGCACCATCATCAGAAGATAGGCAGTGACCGCCTGGCGGTAGGATGACTCGCTGCCCGCCAGCGTAATGCCCCGGTTGCGCACCATCTGCAGCTGCATGCCGCTGGAGGACAGCCACTGTCCGCATTCACGGATCAGCTTGGCTGCCGTCGGAGCCGAAAGATACAAAGCATCCGCAACCTGGTTGACGGTTACCGGATCCGAAAAGACAGCGCGCAGAATCATGCGCAGCGCCGGCTTCAGGCGTTCCTGGTCCAGCACCGCCTGCGGCGTATCCTGACGTGCAAACAGAGCCAGCAGTTGTTCCTTCTGCCCCGGAACGCATTCCAGCACAACGCCCTTGCGCGGTCGTGCCGTCAAATGGCCGAGATTCTGCTGTCCTAGTATTTCATTTGCAGTGGCAATCCGCTTGCGTACCGTCTTCTCGGAAATGCCGACATTCGCCGCAATCTGCTGCGCCGCCATCGCCTTTCCATCCAGCAGCTGCTGAATGATTGCCATTGCCTCCTGTGTTTCCTTTTTCTGGTTCATTTCTTCGAGGTGCCTTCCACTGTCCTGGCCACACAGTCAAGAATCTGCTGATCACTCATGGTCGCACCGGTGACATTTTTCAGCTCATTCAAAACATCCGCAGCGTGGATGCACCGGATGTCGCTTTTCAGCTGCGAAACGTCGGCCTGATCCGGAAAGCACAGGCGCGTCTCCAGATGCACATCCGGATAGGTACGGGCAAGACGCAGAAGATAGGTTTCGATATACGGCGTCGGATTGGTAATGCGCCGGCTGACAGTCTCCTTCTTTTCCTGACGGGTGACGATCCAGTCCGCATCCTTGGCCTTGCCGCGGAAGGTTCCTTCCGTAATCAGATAGGCAATGACCATGATGCCGCGGCTGTAGAACACGGTAACAATTCTCGCCACCGTATGCCCCTTGTCATCCACCTTTGAATACAGCAGGCGGCTGGTACCGATCTCGCGGCGCAACGTAAAGCTTTGACTTGCGTCCTGACGGATGGCAGCGTGCCAGAAGTAGCCGATGAAACCGCCGAACAGTTCGCCCAGCGGAGAATTTTTATATTCCGGATACATGCGGGCAGCCTGAAACGCCCACCCGGTCAAAATGAACAGAAGAATGAAAAGCAGAAGAAGTGTCAGATTATTCATATGGATTTCCTCATATCCGCACGCAGGATCTTCAGATTCTGCTCTTTTGAAAGCCGATCCAGCCAATCGGCGCCCGCTCCGTCCGTAATGATGCCTGAAATATCCTTCCAGCAGGCAAAGCGGCGGCAGCCGCGGGAAACATACTTGCGATGATCCGCCAGAATCCAGCCCCGCTGACTGTGGCCAAGAACATAGCTTTTGATTCTGGCCTCCGAAAGATTGGTATTGGTGCAGCCCTCCACATCGATGCCGACGGTTGCCACAAAGGCCTGATCAAACTGGTAGTTCACCGTATCCGGGATCATGCAGTTGGCACTGTGATCCAGCTCACCGCCCAGCACAATCGTACGGATCATCGGCACTGCCCGCAGCTGATCAAGCACCAGCAATGAATGGGTTACGACCGTGAGATTTTTCCGTGTGCTCAAAAACGGAACCATGCGGCAGACGGTCGTTCCCGAATCGAGAAAAATGACCTGACCGTCCTCGACCTGTTCGGCAGCCAGGGCGGCAATGGCCCTTTTTTCCTCCGCGCACTCCTGATCCCGCTTAATCGCGGCAGGAACCGTAAACTGGACAGGCGATCCCTTCCATACAACGCCGCCATACACCTTTTCTATCACGCCCTGCGCACACAAGGATGCGATGTCACGGCGCATCGTCTGCACGCTGACGTTAAAATGGCTGCTCAGATCTTCGAGCGACGCACTGCCGTGTTCCTCAATATACTGTTCAACAGAACTGATCCGTTCGTACTTCATTTGATTGATTATATCCGATCTGCCTGGTCACTTCTTCATTGCAAGCGATGCTCTCAATACGCTGACCGCCTTCTTTACACCAAGCTCCGGGGATGTCAGTACCGGAACCTTCACATCGCCAAGATACGGAAGAATCGCCGTCATCGAGCCCTGGGCAAGTACGATGCAGTCATGATCCAAAGCTGCCTGATCAATTGCCTGCTTGACGAGGCGGTTATGTTCCTCAACCTTTCCCGCCATGACCATGTCCATGGCTCCGTCCACAAGAATCGAATCTACACTCGCATCACTGCCGGCTTCCGCAATCTTGCGCTTCAGCAGGCGCGTCGAAGGATCGACCGTCGAAGCAACCGTCGCAATCAGGGCAATGTGATGACCGATCCTGGCTGCCGTTTCATCCATTGCCTCATCAATGCGCACAACCGGGATATCGACGCCTTTGGCCGCAATGTCGGCCGCATCACCGACGGAGCTGCACTGATTGAAGATCAGGTCGGCGCCGCAGTCCTCGGCAATCTTGAAATAGGCACTCATCCGGGAAATGATGCCCGGCGTGATATAGCCGACGGTCTTGACCTCTTCGATCAGAGAATCATCGACGATGCTGTAGTACTCCACATCCGGAGCATATTTATGAAACAGAGCCTTCAGATCGTTATAGGAAACGTTGCTGGTATGAACTGCATAGATTTTTGTCATGATTATTTCTCCTGTCCATTTTCACGATCAATGTATCATATTTTTGTCATTTTATGATCATCTTTTGATAAATTGATGTTACTATCAAGGGGACAAGGAAGAAGGACAGATATGGAATACATTCATCTGGATCAAAGCCGGCCATTGGATCTCATTCTACTCGGGCGCATTGCCATTGACTTCAACCCCGCCTGGAACGATCAGGTCAAGGAAGACTTCAAGCCGCTCAGGAAGGTACACAATTTCGAATTGTATGTCGGCGGTTCTCCGGCCAACGTTGCCCTTGGGACGCGGAAGCACGGCATGAAGGTCGGCTTCATCGGCATGGTCAGCGATGATCAGTTCGGCGACTTCGTGACGGAATATTTTGCGGATCACGGCATTGACACAAGCCGCATCGTGCGGGCAAAGCACGGTGAAAAACTCGGCCTTACCTTTACGGAAATGTGTTCCGCAACCGAAAGCCATATCCTGATGTACCGGAACATGGCTGCCGATCTCAGCCTGGATGTGGATGACATCGATGAAGCCTACATTGCCTCAAGCAAGGCACTGCTGATCTCGGGCTGTGCCCTTGCCCAGTCGCCGAGCAGAGAAGCAGCGCTGAAGGCAATGATGTATGCCGAAAAGGTTCATACGCCGGTCATCTTCGATATCGACTACCGGGAATACAACTGGAAGAATCCGGATGAAATCAGCATCTACTATACGCTGGCCGCCCGTCAGGCATCGATCATCATGGGATCGCGGGAAGAGTTTGATCTCACGGAACGTCTGATCCGCCCAGGCATGAGCGATGAAGAAAGCGCCGCCTACTGGGAAAAGTTCCATGCCAGGGTATGCGTGATCAAGCACGGCATGCAGGGTTCCACGGCCTATACGGCTGACGGTCAGAAATATTCGATCAAGCCCTTCCCTGTCCATGCCCGCAAGGGATTCGGCGGGGGCGATGGATATGCGTCCGGCTTCCTGTATGGAATCTATCAGGGCTGGGACATGACGAAGTGTCTGGAATTCGGCTCTGCAGAAGCGAGTATGATGGTACGCGCCAACAACTGCTCTGATGCCCTTCCTTCGACGGAAGAAGTACAGCAGTTCATTGACGAAGAAAAGAAACAATATGGCGAACAGGTTGCCAGAATGGAGGATTGAACATGAAGGTATTCGGCTACGGAAAATTTAATGAAAACGGCGAAATGCCACTGGTCAGCTACGAGGGTGAATATGCCCACATGAACATGGACATCCGTGTCTATGCCATGAAGAAGTATCAGATCCGCTCCTTCGAAAAGCCGGAGGAAGAGATGGCGGTTCTTCTGCTGAGCGGCGACATCACCTACCAGTGGGAAGGAAAGTCGGAGAATGCACATCGAAAGGATGTCTTCACCGACGGCCCCTACGCTCTGCATGTTTCAAAAGATACGCCGGTCAGCGTCATGGCTTTGAGCGACTGTGAGATTCTGGTGCAGTGCACGAAGAATGAGCGTGTTTTTGCCAGCCGCCTCTATACTCCGGCCGATGCGCCGTGGAAGTATTCCTGCAAGGGTCTTTACGGCAATACGGCAAACCGCCGCGTCAATACGATCTTCGATCATGACATCTGCCCCGAATCAAATATGGTCCTGGGCGAAGTGCTCAACGACCGCGGCAACTGGTCCGGCTATCTGCCCCACCGTCACCCGCAGCCGGAGTGCTACTTCTTCAAGTTTGACCGCCCGGAAGGCTTCGGTGCATCCTTTGTCGGCGATGATGTGTTCAAGTCCGTGAACAACAGCTTCTCAGCCATCCCCGGCGGCCGCCTGCATCCGCAGTCCGCTGCCCCCGGCTACCAGATGTACACCTGCTGGATGATCCGTCACATTGACGGAAACCCGTGGCTGCAGACCGACCGGTGTGAAGACGAAGCCTTCACCTGGATGCACGACGCTAAATCCTGATCACGATACAAACAACCGGAGGAGCAAGCATCCCTCCGGTTGTTTTATCAGCAAAGAAAGAAAAGGGGAAAAAGAAAAAAGCGGCCACAGACTGCGGACGCTTTCAATGATCATAGAGATGTATTGGGAACCTTTTCCACGTGGAGCTTAATGGTGTTGGGAATGCGGATCAGTTCAATGCCTGCCGCCTCCAGCATGCGTCTTGATGCCTTCATCGCCTCGGTATCGGCATACTTGTCAGACTCATAAACGATGCGCTTGATACCGCTTTGAATGATGGACTTGGCACATTCATTGCACGGGAACAGCGAAACATACAGTGTGCAGTCCTGCAGCGAGCGCGGCGCATTGAGAATGGCATTCAGCTCCGCATGAACGACATACAGATACTTGCTGTTGAGGCCGTCTCCATCCCGATCCCAGGGGAAGACGTCGTCGCTGCAGCCTTTCGGAAAGCCATTGTAGCCCACCGAAACAACCCGGTGGTTTTCATCGACAATTGCCGCACCAACCTGTGTATGGGGATCCTTGGAACGCAGCGCACTCAGATGCGCAAGCCCCATAAAATACTCATCCCAGGTCAGTACCTGATCACTTGGCCGTTTTCCTGTCATAGCTGTCTCCCTTCATTGATCAAAGCCATACAGTTTCAGCAGCCGGTTCCACATCTGACTGCTGTAACTGCTCATTCCATGTTCATCAAGAACCATCAGAATCTGCCGGTCCGTACCCAGATATACTTCATCCGGGTCAATGGTCCGCTGTTTAACCACAGATGAAACAAGCACGATGGCAAAAAACGCAAAGCATACCGTAAAGCTCCGGCGCAGTTTCTGCGAAAGGCGGGGATCGGGATCTACCACCATCGCCAGCAGACCTCCGCACACAAAGCCGCCGAAGTGCGCCTGCCAGGCAACCTGCGGCAAAAAGTTGATCAGCAGGTTCAGACCGGCCATTTCAATCATACTGCGCCGGATCCCCGGCAGTCTCCACGCACGCAGATACGTCAGGCGGATGAAATAGGCTGCCATCAGTCCGTACAGACCGCCCGACAGCCCGACGGCTATCGTATTGTGACCGCCTGCCATCAGAAAGAGAAAACCGCATACGGTCGACGCCAGCAGGAGAATCCCGTAGCGCAGCGAACCGTAATATGGCTCCATCATCCGGCCCAGCGAATACAGCGCCAGCATGTTCATGACCAGATGCCACAAGCCTCCATGCACAAACCCGGCCGTCAATAACCGCCACCACTCGCCGCAGAGAATCCACGGCTTATAGTAGGCACCGGCAAGAATCTCGGCGTTAATCTGTGAAATGCCGCTGTGCTGCAACAGCAGAGAGACACCATAATTCAGCGCACAGACCGCAATCACCACCCAGGTCAGCGGCATCCGCTGCTTCTTCATGCCTCTGTTTCTCCGCGCAGAATCGTCAGCAGCTTCTCGAAATAGTCGGGAAGCGGCGCTTCAAACGTCATTTCTTTCCCAGTACGGGGATGAACAAAGGTCAGCCGGTAGGCATGCAGAACCTGCCCCTGCGTATCCATATACCTGCAGGCATGACCATACTTCTCATCCCCCATTACCGGATGACCGATAAACTTCATATGGACACGAATCTGATGGGTCCTTCCCGTATCCAGCGCACACTGAATGAAGCTGGCATGGGCATAGCGCTCCAGAACATGGAAGCGTGTCCGTGCTTCTCTGCCCTTTTCAGTGACCGTCATCTTCTGCCGATCCCGCGCATCACGGCCGATCGGCGCATCGATCAGACCATCATCATCCCTCAGTACACCTTCCACAACCGCCTTGTATTCTCTATGGCAGGTCTTATCCTGCAGCTGGAGGGCAATGGCGCGATGCGCAAAATCGTTCTTGCACGCGACCAGGCATCCGGTCGTATCCTTATCAATTCGATGCACGATTCCCGGCCGCAGTACACCATTGATACCGGAAAGATCCCGGCAATGGTACAGCAGCGCATTCACCAGTGTCCCCGTATAAACACCGGGGGCCGGGTGGACGACCATTCCTTTCGGCTTGTTGATGACAATCACATCCGAATCTTCATACAGAATATCCAGAGGAATACTCCCCGGTTCAATCGCCAGCGGTTCATCGTCCGGAATCTCTGCTTCAACAACATCATCGACTTCAAGCTTATAGGCACTCTTGACCGGCTGACCGTTCACCTTCACCAGGCCAAGCTCGCACAGCTGCTGGGCCCGGGTGCGGGAAATCGATGAAACGGTGCTCAGATACTTGTCAACCCGAACACCGTCTTCTTCCGATGTAAACAACTCTCTGCTCATGCCTTTTTCTCCGTCAGCCATACGCCAATCACCAGCAGAATGACACCGAATGTCAGCGCCACATCCGCGACATTGAACACCGGGAAACTGTAGTGGAAAGGATACCATTCAAAGAAGTCGCGTACATATCCAAAGCGCAGGCGGTCAATCAGGTTGCCGGCCGCTCCCGAAATCAGAAGAGCATACGCAATGATCAGCAGCCGCTGCTTCTTTTTCTTCACCTGCAGCAGGCCGTACAGCAGAATGCCGATCGCCACGAAGGCAATCAGCTCCAGAAGCACAGTCTTCCCCGCCAGCATGCTCCAGGCGGCGCCTTCATTCTTCAGATAGGTAATGTAAAAATAATTGGGAATTACCTCGATCGGAAGCGATGTACTGAACTGAACCACAGCCTTCGACCATTGATCAATGATCAGTACCGCCGCAATCACCAGAATTTCCATTAGTGCTGTTCCTTCCAGGCTTCCAGCCCCTTCGCAATCTGATCCGGGCAGGATGTCGGCTTCATTCCGCAGGTAATGCCATCCAGCCGTTTGATCACTTCATCAACATCCATCCCCTGAACCAGGGAAGCGATGCCCTTCAGATTGCCGTTGCAGCCATGGACGACTTCCAGATTCTTTACCTTATGGTCCTCAATATCAAAGATCATCTCTGTTGAGCATGTGCCCTTGGGATGATAAATATAACGCTCACTCATACACCTCTCCTCTCATGCCTGATTATCGGAAATTTTAGCACACTCCGTACTGTCTGCTCCGGGTGGATCAGCCAATGGCAGATCGAACCAGAAGGTACTGCCATCCTCCGGTTTCGAACGCACCCCGTAGCGGGCATGATGAAGTTCCAGCAGCTGCTTCACAATGCTCAGGCCAATGCCCGATCCATTGCTGTGGCGGACGTGTTCGCGGTCAATCTTGTAATACCTGTCCCAGATATCCTTCTGCTGATCCTCGGAAATGCCTTCGCCGAAGTCCTGAATCTCGATATGGGCAGAATCATCATCTTTCTTTGCCCGGATGATGATACGAAGACTCGTCCCGGAATAATTGATGGCATTGATGATGAAGTTATTGAATACCTGCGCAATTCTTGACCTGTCCGCCTTCACATACAGATCGTCGTCCAGCTCCGTTTCAAAATCGAATCCATCCTTCACGTGATAGATTTCATACTTCCGAAGCTCCTGATGGATCAAATCCGTCATATTGAAAACCGACAGCTTCAGCTCAATCCGGTTGTTCTGCAGGCGGGAAAGATCCAGAAGATCATTGACCAGAGCCGTCAGGCGGTTGCTTTCATCGACAATGACCTGCAGATTTTCATCTGTCTTTTCACCCGGAAGATCCTGCATCATCTGCCCGTAGCCGCTGATCATCGTCAATGGTGTACGAAGATCATGCGAAACATTGCTGATGAGATCGCGGCGCGCCTTCTCAGCCTTGTTGATATCAATGGCCGCCTGCTGCAGCGTCGCATCCAGTTCCTGCGCCTCCTGGTAGTTCAGATCTGCGTCAGGGGTCCTGTATCTTCCTTCGGACAGTTCCTTGGCAGCGCCGTTGATGGCCGCCAGAGGCTGGGCAAGGTGACGGTTGAACAGCCACGTCAGAATCGCCATTGCCGCAATGACAATGAGAGAAATATAGAAGATCTGAATCCGCAGCGTCGACATCGTGGCGCTGATCGGCGTCAGTGTTGTCGATGTCATGATCACGGTTGTTACGCCTTCGATCTCAACCAGCTGCGTATAGATCAGCTCCTGTACAACATTGCTGTCGGCTCCCCGGGGGTTCAGAGAATTGTCCGTCGGTCCGCCCGGCATCGTCGCAAAGGCGCTGGTCCGTGTTTCCAGGTACGTTTGATCTTCTGATTCCGAGGCTCTTGAAACCTGGGTCGCAATCTCCTGCGTGCTCATCCGGTACAGAAGACACCCGCCATTGCCGGCTGTCGTATCGGTATTGCCCTGAATGATGCGAATGCAGGCATCATCCGACGCCGAAACACGGTACAGCTGCTGATTCAGCTCCGTTCCTTCATAATTCTGCAGAGCGAAAGTGATCTCTTCACCCGCTGATTTGACGGCAGAACGCTTGTAGTGCTCGTACATCGGCTGCAGAAGGCCGATCTGAAAAACCAGCAGAAGAATGATCAGGCCTGCCGCAAAGCCAAACAGATATTTGGCGATTTTAATTCTGACCGGAGCTTTCTTTTTCAAAACGATAACCTACCCCCCGGACTGTCACAATGTGGTTTGCGTAGGGGCCCAGGTCTCTGCGCAGCAGCTTGACATGCGTATCAAGCGTACGTTCATCGCCATAAAAATCCATGCCCCAGACCGCTTCCAGAATCATCTCCCGCCGCATCACCTGGCCTTCATGCTTCACCAGATAGACCAGCAGATCATATTCCTTCAGCGAAAGGGAAACACGCTGTCCATCCACACTCACCGTATGCGCATCAAAGTTGATCTGGAGACCGCCCAGCGTATAGACATTTGCGCTGCCCTCTTCATGCCCGCTGCGGCGCAGAACGGCATGGATGCGCATCATCAGCTCACGGCCGCTGAACGGCTTGACGACATAATCATCGACGCCAAGATCAAAGCCATGAACCTTGTCATACTCCTCGCCGAGTGCCGTCAGCATGATGAACGGCAGATCCTTGTGATCCTGCTTAATGCGCCGGACAGCTTCAAAGCCGTCCATCTCCGGCATCATGACATCCATCAAAACGATGTCTACCGGCTGCGAGGCACAGGTCTTGACCGCTTCCAGACCATTGGCCGCCTCCAGGACAGTGAAGCCGTCAAACTCCGCATATTTGCGGATCAACTGGCGGATCTTTTCCTCATCATCACAAACCAGAACAACTGCCATACCTACCTCATCTTTGCTCTAAAGCGTCACAGACGGCAGCGATCTCAGGAACCTGAATATCTTCCATCGTTCCTTCATCGCCCGCCTGTGCATATCCCGGGCGCATAGGAATCTGGGCCAGCAGCGGAATATGGAACTGTGCGGCGGCCTCAGCTGTATGTGATTCGCCGAAGATCTTGATCTTATTTCCGCAATGATCGCATTCGACCCAGCTCATGTTTTCAATCAGACCGATCATCGGAATGTTCATCATCGCCGCCATGTTCATAGCCTTCTCAACGACCATCGATACCAGGTCCTGTGGCGAGGCAACAACAAGAATGCCGTCGAGCGGATACTGCTGGAACACGGTTAACGGAACATCGCTGGTTCCGGGCGGCATATCAACAAACATCACATCCACGTTGTCCCAGAACACTTCCTGCAGAAACTGCTGCAGAACACCGGACACAACCGGACCGCGCCAGATCACCGGCTGCGAATCATTATCGAGCATCATATTGGCGCTGACGATCTGAATGCCTGTTCTGGAAACCGCGGGCAGTGCCAGCTGACCATCGCTGTACAGCTTGTCCTTGATACCGAACATTCTTCCCTGGCTTGGACCGGTAATATCGCCATCGAGGATCGCTGTCCGCTTTCCTCTGCGCTGCATTTCAGCCGCACACGAAGCAGTCACAAATGACTTGCCTACACCTCCCTTGCCGGAGACGATGCCGAACATCTTTTTCACGGAGCTGCGCGGATTGAGCTCCAGCTTCAGCGGCGTACCGTCCTTGTGGCGGCCGAACATCTTATCAAGTTTCTCCTCAGTAGGATCCTTTTTATTCTCTTCACTCATAAAAAACTCCTTCCCCGTAATATTATCAAAAAGCGATAAGAACGGCACGCCGGGTGCTACAATAGGCCTTGTTTTTTCAGGAGGATAACCAAATGGCTGGATACGCTGTCGTAGGCACCCAATGGGGAGATGAAGGCAAGGGCAAAATCGTTGATCTGCTTGGCATGGATATGGACATGGTCGTCCGCTTCCAGGGCGGAAACAATGCAGGTCACACCGTCGTCATCAACGGCAATAAGATCGTTCTGCACCTGCTCCCGTCGGGAATACTCAATCCGAATGCCGACTGCATCATCGGACCGGGCGTCGTCGTCAATCCTTTCGTTCTCTTTCAGGAGATGGAAGAACTCTCGAAACACGACTATCCGGTGAATCATATTCATATTGCGGACCGCGCCCACATTCTGATGCCCTATCATGTGCGCATCGATGAGCTGCAGGAAGCCACCAAAGACCCCGGTATGCGCATCGGCACAACCAAGAACGGCATCGGCCCCTGCTATTGTGACAAGTACAGCCGCATCGGTCTAAGGATGTGCGACCTCAAGTATGCGGATATCTTCGCTGCCAAGCTGAAGGAAATCCTGCCGATGAAGAACAGGGAAATCGTGGATCTCTATGGCGGCGAACCGTTTGACTATGACGATCTGCTGAACAGGTTCATGAATATCCGTGAACGCCTTCTGCCGATGCTCGTCGATGCGACGGATATCATAAACAACGCCCTCGACGCCGGGAAAAACGTTCTCTTCGAAGGTGCACAGGCAAACATGCTGGACATCAACTATGGCACCTACCCCTATGTAACCTCGTCCTCCCCGACCGCCGGCGGAGCCTTAACCGGCGCCGGTGTCGCGCCGCAGAAGCTGAATACAATCATTGGGATCGCCAAGGCGTATTCCACCCGTGTCGGTGAAGGACCGTTCGTAACGGAGCTGAACAATGAGATGGGCGAAGACATGCGCAAACGCGGTGCCGAGTATGGCGCAACGACCGGCCGGCCGCGCCGGGTCGGCTGGCTGGATCTTCCGGTTGTTCGCCAAGCGGTGCGCATCAATGGTCTGACCGACCTTGCCGTTACAAAGATCGACATTCTTTCCGGCTATGATGAAATCCCTGTCTGCACCGGCTATCAGTTGAAGGACGGAAGCGTGATCGACTATGTGCCGGCGTGCCTAAGGGATCTGGAAGAAGCCAAGCCAGTCTACAGGATGCTTGCCGGATGGAAGGAAGATATCAGCGGCGTCAAGAGCTGGGAAGATCTCCCGGAAAACTGCCGTGCCTATGTGCGTTTCATTGAGGAATACTGCCACACGCAGGTATCACTGGTGTCCGTTAATCCGGACCGCAGCGGCAGTATCCTTCTGCACAAGCTGGTGAAGTAAATGAAATCCGTCAAGGTTGAGGTGTGCTGCGGAGGCCTGGGGGATGCACTTGCGGCAGGACGGTTTCCGATTGCCCGCATTGAGCTCAACAGCGCCCTCGAACTGGGCGGTCTGACGCCTTCGCTTTCCACGCTTCGGGAAGTGAAGAAGAATGTTTCCGTTCCTGTAATGACGATGGTCCGTCCCCGCGGTGCCGGCTTTTGTTACAGCCTGCAGGAGAAGCAGATCATGTTCCTGGATGCGGAAGTATTTCTTAAGGAAGGAGCCGATGGCATCGTCTTTGGTTTTCTGAATCCGGATCATACCATCGATGAAGGAATGACAGAGAAGATGGTGGATCTGATCCATTCCTTTGGGAAGACGGCCGTATTCCATCGTGCCTTCGATAATACCCGTGATGGCGATGAGGCGATCAGGGCCCTGATCCGCTGCCATGTGGACCGGGTTCTGACCAGCGGCCAGAAGGAAACATGTCTGCTTGGAGCGGATATGATCAAACATCTGATTGATTCCTATGGAGATTCCATCGAGATTCTTCCCGGCTGCGGCGTCCGGCCCGGCAATGTCCTCGATCTGCTTGCGTCTACGGGCTCGAATCAGGTTCATCTCAGTGCACGTACCCCGCTGCAGGATAATGGCGCCTACGATGCGGTCAGTGCCGCGACGCTGAATCAGGTATTTGAAAAACTGTGCCAGCACAGGGCTGACGCAGATCACTTACGCAGTGAAGATATGCCTGGCGCCGATGAGGACATGCTCAAAAGCGACCGCTACGAAGATGATGTCGAAGGCGAATTAACCGAGTAGGCCTACTCTTCTGAAAATTTCATCGACATTGCGCACCTGATAGGAAGGGTCGAAACAGTGATCAATATCCTCCTCACTGAGCAGTGATGTAATCTGCGGTTCCTGTTCGATGTAGGAACGGAAATCGCCATTGACTTCAAATGCTTTCATAGCCTGCGGCTGAACAAGGTCGTAGGCTTTTTCACGTGAAAGACCCTTCTCGATCAGACTTAACATGACCCGCTCCGAATAAATGAGGCCATGAGTCCTGTTGATGTTTTCCTTCATTCGCTCCGGGAACACTGTCAGATTCTTCAAAATCTTTCCAAACCGCACCAGCATATAGTCCAGCAGCATCGTGGCGTCCGGCGCAATGATACGCTCCGCACTGGAGTGGGAAATATCTCTCTCATGCCAGAGCGGAATATCTTCATAGGCGGTAACCATATATCCCCGCAGCACACGCGAACAGCCGCAGATGTTTTCACTGCCGATCGGGTTCCGCTTATGGGGCATGGCACTGGATCCCTTCTGCCCGGCCGAGAAATGTTCCTCCACTTCGTGAACTTCCGTACGCTGCAAATGCCGGATCTCCATCGCCATCTGTTCCAGGCAGGATCCGATCAGAGCCAACGTCGCAAAGTAATGCGCATGCCGGTCACGCTGCAGAATCTGCGTCGAAATATTCGCCGAATGGAGTCCAAGCTGCGCACATACATCATCCTGCACGGCAGGCGGAATATTGGCGAAGGTGCCGACCGCCCCGGAGATCTTTCCGCACTCCACGTCGGCCGCAGCAGCCTCAAAGCGCTGCTGGTTGCGCTTCATTTCTTCATACCAGAGAGCAAATTTCATACCGAACGTCGTAATTTCCGCATGAATGCCATGGGTCCGGCCGATCATAAGCGTATCCTTGTACTTCAGCGCATTTGTTTTGAGAATATCCATGAAGTCCTGAATATCCTTTCTCAGGATCGCATCCGCCCGCTTGAAGCGCAGGCCGTTTGCCGTATCGACGATATCCGTCGACGTTACGCCATAGTGGATCCACTTCTTTTCCGGCCCAAGACTTTCCGATACGCAGCGCGTAAAGGCAACGACATCATGGTGGGTAACCTGTTCCAGCTCAAGGCAGCGCTCGACTGTAAACGACGCATTCTTTTCGATCTTCTCGAGATCCTCCATGGGCACAATGCCCTGCTTCGCCCAGGCGCGATCGACAGCGATCTCTACCTCCAGCCAGGCCTGATACTGCTGCTCAAGGCTCCAGACCTGTTCCATCTCTTTGCGTGCATACCGTTCAATCATAGTCACTCTTCCCTTTTCCGTTTTCGATTGTACGAGGAACCTCATTTTTCTGCAACGGGAACAGGGATCGGTATAATGGAACTGTCATGTTGGAAAACCAACACCGAAACCGCTATCAGAAAGCAGAATCCAAATGCGAAAAACAGAAGAAATGATCTACCGCTGCCCCCTGTTTGCGGGCATTGAAAAACAGCAATTTCCGGCCATGCTTGAAAGCCTCGATTCGCAGCTGAAAAACTACCGCAGCTGCCAGATTGTTCTTAAAGAGGGAAGACCGGTCTATCGCATGGGGATTCTGCTCGAAGGAAGCCTGACCATCAGCGACGTCAGCTTCTGGGGAACTCTGACACCGATCGAAGAAATTCAGCCCGGCATGATCTTTGCCGAAGATCTTGCCCAGACCCGCGGGGCCATCGCCGATGAACGGATTGAAGCCGTCACGGCTTCGATCGTTCTCTGGGTCGGACTCAGCGAAATACTGAAGCTCGACGGATCCCAGCCATGGCACACGATCGTGATCCGCAATCTGATGAACCAGTTTGCGCGACGCAGCCTCCTGCTGCAGCAGCGTCAGAAGATACTTGTGCAGCGCTCAACGCCCGCCAAGATCCGCTGCTTCCTTTCGCGGCAGTTCTTCCATAACAGTTCCCCTTCCTTTGACATTCCCTATACGCGGGCAGAAATGGCAGAATATCTTGCCGTGGACCGTTCCGCCCTTTCCACTGAAATCGCCCGGCTTGCCAGAGACGGATGGTTCAGCAGTGACCATAATCACTTTGAGCTGAAGGAAAAAGGCCCTGGACAGAAATAAAAGAGGAAGCTTCAGATCCATCCCCCTTCTGTTCATTTAAAAAGCGATATGTCCGCATCATTGCATGCAGGCATATCGCTTTCATTGTTTCCTGTTTAGAGACCCAGTGCACTTCGCGCCGCGGTTTTTGCTGTTTCGAGATCATCGCAGACAATGACAATGATGCGGGTCCCGTTATCTTCCTGAACGGCGTTATCAATCTTGAACACTTCATCCGGATAGTAGGACTGCATCTGCGACTTCAACGTGCTGAGATAATCCTTGATCTTACTCTTGGTTGCGTCCATGTCCGTCGTATCAAAGACACCAACGAGATTCGCCGACTTATCAGTGGCAACATAGAGCGAAGAATCCGTAATCGTTCCTTCATCAAAGAAGAAGAGACCGGAAATGATGCGGTCGGACGCCTCTTTCGTCGTATCACTCAGGCCGAGCTCGCTGACTAACGAAGCTGCCGTATCTGCACACGTTGACGAAGCTTCAGCACTCTGTGTACTGCCGCATCCAGCAAGCAATCCAATCACCAGTAAACTACTCACAAACTTCTTTAACATATTTCTCCTTCTGTACCACATGGGTAGCGATATAGTCTTCAAACGCCCGGGCACCGGTCGGGTTGAGGTGCAGACCGTCCCATACATAATCATCCTTGATCGTGCCGTTCTCATCAAGGCCGTTGTCCGTATCCAGATAGAACATCGCATTGGTCTCAGCCAATGTAATCAGTCCCGAATTCAGATTCTGCAGATGCTCACTCAACTGCGGCTCCGGAAGGTCCGTAATCTTGTCCGGATGATAGGCAAGAATAATGTAGACATTCACATCCGGATTATTGTTCCTGAGCATCGTCAGAATGTCCTGATACTGCGCATTGAACGCATCAAAGTTGGAATTGCGGATCTCGTTGATTCCAAACAGCAGATAAATGTTATCCTTCGTCGTCGAAGAAAGAACATCCATCAGCGTCGAACCATCCTCATGTTCATCCAGCGGCATCGTATCAATGAGCAGAAGATTGAGACTCGTCACGTAGTCAACTTCCGCATCCGGGTGCGAGCCGTAGAGAGCCAGCGAACCCATCCGCGAATCTCCGGCAAACAGCGTATCCGCATAATAGCTCTCATCCACCGCTTCTACCGTATAGGGTGCCGGGGCACTGTAGTCATAGTAGTCCATCACCCGACAGGCATACGAATCATTCCGTCCCGCCGCCGCAGATGCCGTCGCACCCGTCGCAGCCGCCGGACTCCCGCAGCCGCATAACAGAAGCGCCGCCGCCATCACCTGTAATGTTTTCTTCCCTGTGATCACTTCAGAAAATCTCCATCATCTTCATTGTCATCGCTGCGGAAGGCCGGCAGTTCCGGCAGCTCCTTCAGACTCATCAGCTTGAAGGAATTCATGAATTCCTCCGTCACCTCATAGAGAATCGGCTTGCCCGGAGCGTCTGAGCGGCCCGACTCCCTGATCAGCCCGCGCGCCATCAGCTTTCTCAGCATCACATCCGCTCCCACACCGCGGATTTCCTCAATCTCGACGCGGGTCACCGGCTGCTTGTAGGCAATGATCGCCAGCGTCTCCAAAGCCGCCTGCGAAAGCGTCGCCTGCCTGCCCATCTGAAACAGCTGCGCCGCATACGGATGCACAAACTCCTTCGACATAAAGCGGTAAAGACCACCGTACTGCGTCAGCTCAAAGCCATGGCTGTCATCACTGTAATCGTTCTTCAGCTCTTCCACAAGCTGCTCAACACGCTCCACACTCACGTCAAGCGTCTCAGCCGCCTGCTCAGCCGATATACCGTCATCGCCGACAATAAAGATCAGCCCTTCCAGGATTGCCTTCGCCCGGCCTTCCTGTTCTGTTTCATCCAGGCTGTCTGCAGTTTCCGAGGCAGCAGAATCATCCTTATGAACATCTACCGGGGCAGCGTTCGTCTGCGCCGGTTCCTGATCTTTTTCCGTTTCCGGTTCTGTTTTTTCTTTCTCTAATTCACTCATGCCGATAATGTCCCCGTTCCTTTGGAAAACCAGATCACATCATCCTGATCCACTGTAAAGACAAGCGTATGAAGACGGGCCAGATCCAGCACCGCAAGGAATGTTGCAATAAACATCGGAAGACTTTCTACATCTTCCAGAAGATTTTCAAACCGGAATGTATCCGGCAGCGATGTCAGACGCGATCGAATCTGCAGCTCCCTGTCTTCCATCGAAATTTCACGCTGCGTATATTTGACGCCGATCGGCTTCGCCAGCTGCATCCGCATGAGACAGCGCTTCATCGCCTTCATCAGTTCGTAGGGATCCCCCTCATACGGCTGGCTGCTGTCATCTTTCATCCATTCATCCGCCTCTTTGGCAAGAGGGCGTCCCAGCATCTCCTGACGCTCCGAAAACATCTCGCCAAGCGTCTGGCTCACGTTCTTGTACTGCTGATATTCCAGAAGTCTGCGGACAAGGCGTTCCTTCGGATCCTCTTCATCTTCTTCCGGCTGCGACTCATCCTTCGGGAGCAGTTTACGGGACTTGTATTCAATCAGCTCCGCCAGTTCCACTAGATATTCACTGGTCACTTCCAGGTGCATATCCTTCATCGAGTTGAGATAGGCAATGTACTGATTCGTCAGCACATTCATATCCAGATCGAAGAGATCCAGCTGCTTTTCCTTGATCAGATGCAGCATCAGATCGAGCGGACCCTCAAACTTGTCAATCGTAACCTTGAAGTCTTCCATAACCACCGCAAATTATACCAAAAACGCCATCCTATTCCTATCGTTTCCCCGGACAACCAACCAATTGCAAAGCAGAGATTCTCAAATAAAAGGCGCAGAAATCTGCGTCTCTATGATACCAAGCTCAATTTTATGGGACTTAACGCATTTTACAAAACCGTACACATCAGTTAGCAATGATGTTCACGATCTTGTGCTTGACGACGATCACCTTGCGGATGGTCTTGCCCTCAATCTGACGCTGAACCGACTCCACCTGCTTGGCGGCTTCCGTCAGCTCTTCGTCGCTGGCATCCGCAGACGCCGTAAAGGTTCCGCGCATCTTGCCGTTGACCTGCACAGCCATCGTCACTTCATTCATCTGCGTCTTGGACTCATCGAATGACGGCCACGGCTCATAGGAGATGCCTGTCTTCCCCGTTACCATCTGCCACATCTCTTCGCAGATATGCGGCACAATCGGCGACAGAATCTTGATGAAGCCTTCCAGCATATCCTTCGACACACGGCCCAGCTTGTACACATCATTGATGAATACCATCATCTGCGAAATGGCCGTATTGAAGGCAAGACTGTCATAATCCTCCGTCACCTTCTTAACCATCACGTTGTAGCTATAGTCAAGCTCCGGCGTCAGCTCATCGGTGTACATCCTGGCTTCCGCGACCCGATAGACACGGTCCAGCCAGCGGCGCGCACCATCCATACCCTTGCTCGACCACGGCTTGGACGCATTCAGAGGTCCCATGAACATCTCATAAAGACGCAGCGCATCGGCGCCATGGCTCTTGACCAGATCATCCGGATTCACGACATTGCCGAGCGACTTGGACATCTTGACACCGTTCTCGCCCAGGATCATGCCCTGGTGATACAGCTTCTGGAACGGCTCATCGTTGAACACGACGCCGCAATCGCGCAGCACCTTGTACCAGAACCGCGCATACAGCAGATGCAGAACCGCATGTTCCGCACCGCCGATATAAAGATCAACCGGCATCCAGTGCCTGATCAGCTGGGGATCTGCCAGAGCCTTATCATTATGCGGATCCAGATACCGCAGATAATACCAGCAGGAACCTGCCCACTGAGGCATGGTATTTGTCTCACGCACACCGTGCTGACCATCGATCGTCACATTCAGCCAGTCCTTGGCATTGGCCAGCGGCGACTCTCCGTCTTCGCTCGGCTGATAGTTGTCAACCGCCGGAAGCTCCAGCGGAAGATCGGAATCCTGCAGCGCCCGCAGAGTCCCGTCATCCATACGAACGATGGGAATCGGCTCACCCCAGTAGCGCTGACGCGAGAACAGCCAGTCACGAAGCTTGTACTGAACCTTCGGCTCGCCGCAGTGATGCTCAACCAGCCAGTCCAGCATCGCCTTCTTCGATTCCTCAACATTCAGACCATCGAGGAAGCCGGAATTTGCATGAATGCCTTCCCCGGCATAGGCCCCCTGGGAAATGTCGACATCCTTCATGAACGGAATGATTTCGAGGCCGAACTTCGTCGCAAAGTCCCAGTCACGCTGGTCGCCTGCCGGCACACCCATGACGGCGCCGGTACCATAGTTGGCCAGCACATAATCAGAAATCCAGATCGGAACCAGACGTCCGTTGACCGGATTGATCGCATAGCTTCCCGTAAACACGCCGGTCTTCTCCTTGTTCAGATCGGTGCGGGCAAGCTCACTCTTCTTAGCCGCTTCCGCCTGATAGGCATGGACCTCATCCTTGTGCTCGGGTGTCGTAATCTGATCCACGAACGGATGTTCCGGAGAGAAGACGATGAACGAAATGCCGAATGCCGTATCCGGACGCGTCGTATAGACCGTGAACTCGAGATTGGTATCCTTGATCTTCATCGTGATGTCAGCGCCGGTCGATTTGCCGATCCAGTTTCGCTGCATCTCCTTGGTCGACTCCGGCCAGTCTACCTCGTCAAGATCCTTGAGCAGCTCCTCGGCATAGGCCGTGATCTTCAGCACCCACTGACGCATGTTGCGGCGAACGACGGCGTGACCATGTTCACTCTTGCCGTTGATGACTTCTTCGTTGGCAAGGACGGCACGCTCCTCAGGGCACCAGTTGACCGGCATCTCGGCCACATAGGCAAGGCCCTTCTTGTATAGCTGCAGGAAGATCCACTGCGTCCACTTGTAATATTCCGGATCGCAGGTACGGATTTCACGGTCCCAGTCATAGCTGAAACCGAGCATTTTCAGCTGCGCACGGAAATGGTCAATGTTGGCATAGGTAAATTCACCCGGATGATGACCCGTCTTCAGCGCATACTGCTCCGCCGGAAGACCGAAGGCATCAAATCCCATCGGGTGCATCACGTTGTATCCCTGCATCCGCTTCATGCGGGCCATGATATCGGTCGCCGTATAGCTTTCCGGATGACCAACATGCAGTCCCTGACCGGACGGATACGGGAACATGTCCATGACGTAATACTTTGGCTTCGAGAAATCCCAGCCATCCGTCTTGAAGGTCTTGTTGTCTTCCCAGTACTTCTGCCACTTCGCTTCGATTTTCTGATGATCGTACATAGTTCTTCTCCCCGGGCTTCACTAAAAAAGACGCCCTTTGATCTAAGGACGTCGTAATAATCAACGCGGTACCACCTTAGTTTGCATGGCGTCAAATCGCCATCCACCCTCTTGCTCGCATTGTTAACGCTGGCAAGCGCACAGTTCAGCGGCCGCTCCCGGAACGAGTTCATACTGCATGCCCGCACCGTTTCACCAGCCCGATGCTCTCTGAGGGGCAATTCCTACTACTGCTTTCCGTTCATCACAGCACGCTCATTCTAACAAAGCACGCCGTGGAATTCAATTCAATTCCAGCCTCATTCGGCCGTTTCGACGCTGGCAGCGCGGATACCGGAAACTTCCCCGAGCTCCTTCTTCATCCCCGCAATCTCAGATTCGCCGGCATCGACCGCAACCGAAATGATATTGATGTTCTTCTTACGGTACGGGATGCCCATGCGTCCGATGATCGCATCACGGTGCACATGGAGAATGCGGTTCACATCCTCTGCAGATTCCGGATTTTCAACAACAATACTGATGACTGCAATCATGTTCTTTATCTCCCTGCCGTTTGTTCGGCATATGTGTGCAGACGGTTCAGTTCCACTTCCAGATCTTCAAGCATCTGCTGAACCGTCGTCTTCGCCTGACTGATGCGGCTCTGTACCATCATGTCCGTAATCGGATTATCCAGGAACCAGTCAAAGACATCCAGAGCATCCAGAGTCCCTCCGACACGGTCCGGCACCAGCATTCCGTAGTTCTGCAGCACATCCGCAAAATGCGAAAGCGAACGCTGCGCCCGGTCCATCAATGCGTCGGCCTCACTCATGCGCTGACGCTTGATCGCGGTAACGATCATCTTTCCTCCGAATACATCAAGCCATCCCCAGCCTGCTGCACTGCACAGTTTGTCATAGGCGCTGCTGAGATCATCGTGTGCCTGTTCACCGGCCTCGATGGCTTCCCAGATCTGTACCTGTTCCATCAGATCACTCCCTTTCTGCGCGTAAACGTACCTGTCAATGACCCTTCGTCCAGCGTCAAAGGTCCAAGCGCACGTCGGATCTCTTCGATCCGGTTGCCCGGCGCATCAAAGCTGCCCGGAAGATCATAGATTTCCTTCTTCAGCGCAAACACGTAAATGATGTAACGATGCGTTCCCGAAGGAGGATAGGGACCTACATAGCTGCCCGGATTGTCTCCATGCACGATCTCTGTCTCACTGCCGATGCTTGCCCAGTGTTCCCAGTCATGGCCATCCGGATCAAGCATATAGACCGCATAGCTGACGGCGCCGTTCACCGGCTCAATGCTCAGCTGCGGACTCTCATTCTTTCCGCAGGTCAGATGGGAAATGGAATCATCCCATACACCATTCTTCAGATCATCGGATGTAATTTTCATTGAACACCTCTACTCAAAGCTGATTCTTCCTCTATTTTACATATTTTCAATAGAGGAAACGGCCCACTTTCTTACAGTTTGCCTACATTGGAAGCCGTCAGCGCATGCACCAGTGCCACAGCCAGCTTTACCGCATTTTCATAGTCACGTTCATCCACGAAACAATTCGGACTGTGAATATAGCGCACCGGAATGCCGATCACGATCGCCGGCGTACCAAAGCGGCTGTTGACAGCCGCCGCATTCGTACCGCCGCCGGCACGTACCGACTGCTGCACAGGAATGCCGCACTGCTTCGCAAGATCAACGGCGAACTTCTGGAAGCGCCAGTTGGTAATCATGGAAACGTCCATATTCCTTAGCATCGGCCCCTTTCCAAGAGCCGCCTGCACCATATAGTCTTCCGAGAACGTATCATCGGCAGGACAGCCTTCGAAGCAGATCATGACATCCGGCTGAAGCCGCGAAGCATTCACCAGAACCCCGCGTTCCCCGACTTCTTCCTGCACCGCAAAGGAAGCACCGACACGGCAGGACAGATGATCAAAGCCTTCCCTCTCCAGGCGCTTCAGCGTTTCGATTTCCGCCGCCACACCGATGCGGCAGTCAAACGCCTTGCCATAGAACCGGTGCAGATTCTGATCATAGCGGCACACCACATCCGGAGCTGCGGGCGATCCGATCGAGATGCCCAAGGCCTCCGTCTCCTCTTTGCTCGATGTGCCGCAATCCAGAACCATCGACGAAATATCCAAAGGCATATTCTTTTCCAATGACGAACGGAAATGGGGCGGCTTGCATGCCACAACCGCCGGAACATATGTACCCTTGTCCGTACGGATGCGGAAACTACTGGCCGCTACTGCCTCTGGCGCCATGCGTCCAAGCGTCAGAAAACGCATCGTCCCATCCGGTTTGATCGCCTGCACAATCAGCCCAACCTCATCCAGATGCGCGTCCAGCATCACAACCGGACCATCCGTTCCAAAGGCACCCGAGAGATTGCGCATATGGTCCTGATGAAGACTGAGCTCCTTTAATTCAGAGCGAACAAAATCCGATACTTCATCCTCAAAGCCAGAAGGTCCAAACAGATTCGAAAGCTGCTCAATGCGTTCCCGTTCTTCCATCACAACACCTCTCACTCATCGTTACCAGTATAGTTCTTTCATAGAAAGAAAACGCTGCCTGCCTCAATCATCATCAAATGGAATGACTACCAGAAGAAATTACACAGCTCTCAAACTGATATAGGCCTCAATACTTCAGCAATTCTTGCTTTGCTACCAGAAGAAATTACATAGCTCTCAAACTGTAGTCAATTACACGATCGCCACAGGCAAGCTTTGCTACCAGAAGAAATTACATAGCTCTCAAACTAATCGAGGAATAGCAATGAGAGGAATAGTGCTTTGCTACCAGAAGAAATTACATAGCTCTCAAACACACAGGAACAGTTCGAAGCGGCAATGAAGGCTTTGCTACCAGAAGAAATTACATAGCTCTCAAACAGCCCACAATTTGAAGCGGGCGGGAAGGATGCTTTGCTACCAAAAGAAATTACATAGCTCTCAAACATCGACAATTTTTTCTGTAGCCTCATCTTTGGCTTTGCTACCAAAAGAAATTACATAGCTCTCAAACAAACATTTATCACTGAAGACCAGAAAACAAGCTTTGCTACCAAAAGAAATTACATAGCTCTCAAACACAAGCGCTATTTATTTAAGCGCGCTATTGGCTTTGCTACCAAAAGAAATTACATAGCTCTCAAACCGTAGGTGGATAACAAATCTTTTTCAAACAGCTTTGCTACCAAAAGAAATTACATAGCTCTCAAACTCCGGAATCGACTTGAGCGAGGTCAATGCAGCTTTGCTACCAAAAGAAATTACATAGCTCTCAAACATGTATGCGGATATCAGCAGATACACTAAGGCTTTGCTACCAAAAGAAATTACATAGCTCTCAAACACTTGCAGATCGGCATTAACAGTGATGTATGCTTTGCTACCAAAAGAAATTACATAGCTCTCAAACCGGCCATGCGTTTCCCAAACTGCTCACGCGGCTTTGCTACCAAAAGAAATTACATAGCTCTCAAACGATTGCCGCGCAGATACATCGCTGTGTGGGGCTTTGCTACCAAAAGAAATTACATAGCTCTCAAACTATCGTTATCCGCTTATTGAACTGTCCTGCAGCTTTGCTACCAAAAGAAATTACATAGCTCTCAAACCGTCCGGATCAACCTGTAAATCTATCAAATGCTTTGCTACCAAAAGAAATTACATAGCTCTCAAACTGCAACACAGATAGTATCAACATCAGGCAGGCTTTGCTACCAAAAGAAATTACATAGCTCTCAAACGTTTTTGGTAAAAAGGGTAGTGGTAAAACTGCTTTGCTACCAAAAGAAATTACATAGCTCTCAAACAGGCGTTTAATGCAGCAATGATCGTTGACGGCTTTGCTACCAAAAGAAATTACATAGCTCTCAAACACATCCTGAAGCCTGTAATCGAGGGGCAGAGCTTTGCTACCAAAAGAAATTACATAGCTCTCAAACACGGATTAGGAAAGTTCAGCGTATGAATCAGGCTTTGCTACCAAAAGAAATTACATAGCTCTCAAACTATATGCCTCAGAGAAGTAGAGACGGAAAAGCTTTGCTACCAAAAGAAATTACATAGCTCTCAAACTAACAGGGGGAACATTGAAGCAAAGCCGAAGCTTTGCTACCAAAAGAAATTACATAGCTCTCAAACATGTCGAAACATTTTCCTTCTTTCCGTCTGGCTTTGCTACCAAAAGAAATTACATAGCTCTCAAACACTCGGGGGCGTGGAAACAGAAACGGGCAGGCTTTGCTACCAAAAGAAATTACATAGCTCTCAAACCATCCAGCCGGTATTCCACCCGACCGAGAAGCTTTGCTACCAAAAGAAATTACATAGCTCTCAAACTTGCGCCGATTATTCTCGCTGAACCGACTGGCTTTGCTACCAAAAGAAATTACATAGCTCTCAAACAATAAGGAGGTAAGGAAATGGAAAAGCGAAGCTTTGCTACCAAAAGAAATTACATAGCTCTCAAACAAGCAGTCTCAGAACATCGACAGAAAGCAGGCTTTGCTACCAAAAGAAATTACATAGCTCTCAAACTTGTTCCGCGATCAGCTTGATTGCGCGTTTAGCTTTGCTACCAAAAGAAATTACATAGCTCTCAAACTGCATAAATAAAAACGGCATCAGCTGCACGGCTTTGCTACCAAAAGAAATTACATAGCTCTCAAACGACTCATGGAAGCGGAAAACGATTTTACCGGCTTTGCTACCAAAAGAAATTACATAGCTCTCAAACCGCTGCCGCAGTTTGTCGGAACAGACATCCGCTTTGCTACCAAAAGAAATTACATAGCTCTCAAACCGAATAGGAATATCGATGGTCGGTACGGTTGCTTTGCTACCAAAAGAAATTACATAGCTCTCAAACTCCGTGTCATGTACAGTAGTTGGGGGAGATGCTTTGCTACCAAAAGAAATTACATAGCTCTCAAACTCAACTATTACAAGGATTTTAGTAACACTTAGCTTTGCTACCAAAAGAAATTACATAGCTCTCAAACTCCTGTTCATCGGGCGCATGGTGCCGGAGAGCTTTGCTACCAAAAGAAATTACATAGCTCTCAAACACTGCCCTGACTTTATGTGGAATGACCTTTGCTTTGCTACCAAAAGAAATTACATAGCTCTCAAACTGGTGCAGGACATGAAGGCATACGGTTTTCGCTTTGCTACCAAAAGAAATTACATAGCTCTCAAACATGTCGGTCAGCACAGCAACCGGTTCCACTGCTTTGCTACCAAAAGAAATTACATAGCTCTCAAACTTCCGCTGTTCAGTTCTTCCCGTGTCCGGTGCTTTGCTACCAAAAGAAATTACATAGCTCTCAAACCAGGAACAAAAAGACATAAGGTCATCGGCTGCTTTGCTACCAAAAGAAATTACATAGCTCTCAAACTGGCATCTTCGATGTCGTCGAAGGAATTCCGCTTTGCTACCAAAAGAAATTACATAGCTCTCAAACGAACATCGTCTGCATTGCTGTCAATGTATTGCTTTGCTACCAAAAGAAATTACATAGCTCTCAAACGATCCTCCGGCATCAGATACATCACTCTGAGCTTTGCTACCAAAAGAAATTACATAGCTCTCAAACAGAAAGGAATGGAACCATACAGCGTTGATAGCTTTGCTACCAAAAGAAATTACATAGCTCTCAAACAGCACATGGTTGATAAGGATCGGCTGATGGGCTTTGCTACCAAAAGAAATTACATAGCTCTCAAACATGCCGTGATTACGTTTAACTCTAAGAACTGCTTTGCTACCAAAAGAAATTACATAGCTCTCAAACGCGTGCAGCAGGCGACAGGAATTCAAAATAGCTTTGCTACCAAAAGAAATTACATAGCTCTCAAACTACGGGTTTGATCCGTCTGAAAAAGTAAAGGCTTTGCTACCAAAAGAAATTACATAGCTCTCAAACTGCCCCAGGCATAGGATTGACCATAGACTGGCTTTGCTACCAAAAGAAATTACATAGCTCTCAAACGTTGAGTACATCCGCAGCCGTACATGGGGAGCTTTGCTACCAAAAGAAATTACATAGCTCTCAAACCGGCAGCATTTGTACCCGTTCTCCAAAGAAGCTTTGCTACCAAAAGAAATTACATAGCTCTCAAACGATAGATAGTATTTTGTGTTTCATGTCGTGGCTTTGCTACCAAAAGAAATTACATAGCTCTCAAACAGCCTGCTACGATATGCCATCCTTCTCTTAGCTTTGCTACCAAAAGAAATTACATAGCTCTCAAACATAAGGGTAAAAAGCATTGCAACTTTAATTGCTTTGCTACCAAAAGAAATTACATAGCTCTCAAACATAAGGGTAAAAAGCATTGCAACTTTAATTGCTTTGCTACCAAAAGAAATTACATAGCTCTCAAACCTTGTATGATGTATCAAAGAGGCTACCATCGCTTTGCTACCAAAAGAAATTACATAGCTCTCAAACCTCAAATTTGGACCTATGTATTTACCTGCATAGCAAACAGGCTTCTGGCACCTATTATTCTATCAGGCAGAGATCCTTATCAATAATCCTTAGATGATCTTTGTCATCGAGATCCTGATGTTCACGATGTTCTATCATTAGTACACTGAACTTTCGATACTTCAATTCCTTCTCAAGAGCCGCATACTCTTCTTTATTCATCAGATCCTTTAAACCTGAGAAGATAAACAGATTCTTCTTTAGCAGGGAACGCTCCGCTTCAAGGAGAAGAATAATCTTCTCTACCCATGAAGAAAAGCTAAGATCAAGGAAAAAATCCATCATTTTTACAAGATCAATGGCTGTCAGATCCATTTTGAAGCTGACCGGAAGAGGATAATCTGTACAGATTTTAAAGCAGAAATGATAAAGATCTTCACGGATACTTTCAACAGCCGGATCATCGCGAAAATCGAATGCAATAGTCTGCTGGAGTCTTGTCTTTGCTGTTCGATCAGAAAAATCCATTTGAAGAAGATCGGTAACAATTTGAATGTTCTGGCAGCTGATGATTTCCTCATTTTCCGAAAGAACAAAATCACCTTTCCCGGTCTTCAACTGCTCAATCATGTCCGTCAGAATACTCCGATAATAGAAATTATCTTCCACAACCAGAGTCTCGGGATATTCCTCAGTAATGGATATCGGATCAAAATAGTTAGGATTCACCAGGATCATAAGACCACCAATCGTTCCGATGAGTTAATGACGTCACTTTTATTGTCTCCAACCACATGAACAATATTGGAATACTGTTTCTCAGTAATAACGAGTACCTGAACAAGACCGCAATCCGGCTTATTGTTTTTGATTTGCTCAACAATTGCATTACTTGACTGCTGGTTAAGGGCTATTTTGCAATAGACCGATTCCTGCATCATAAAGAAGCCGTCTTTAATCAGAAATTTTCTAAACGTTGTATATGCTCGTCTGCCTGCTGCAGTTGTAACAGGAAGATCAAAGAACACCAGAACTCTCATATATCGAAAATTCATAATCAGGAAATTTAATGATCGATGGATCCCCACATTCTAAAGATGTCAAAACGCTTTTAACGTATATTTCAATGGCATTCAGGATGAACTGCTGCTTACTGTCAATATTGACCTGACGGTTCATAAAACCAATCAACTGAAGTTTCTGATCTTTACCGAACTGATCCGGCTTCATTTGAACGCAAAGAAGATCAATAAATGGCCGAAATGGTTCCATTAAGTCACAAGCAAGGTTTAGATCATTAAACATATTGTCATGATGAATGCCCAGCTGAGTAACGTAACCGTTGTTGACCACCTCTCTCGCGACAACAGAAAGCAGAAGACTATAGCCGTAATTCAGACAAGAATTGATTACATTGTCCTTATCCGTTCTTGTAAAGCTCATGCCAAATAATCTGTTGAAATATACTTTTGCTGCATGCCCTTCCCGATTTGTCACATCGCCGGGCATTACTTCTTTTGCAAACTCCAGCAATGCATCTCTGCCTTCTGTGCTTCCAATCCGGTCCAAAACTGCACTTTGCCCCAGGATCTTAGCGACAACTACCCTGCTCCATATTGCCTTTTTTACATCTGGCGGCCAAACAACCTGCTTTCTGACCTTATCAGAAGTATCATGGCTGCCATAAAGTGGTTGAAATCTTGCAAACGGGAACCGCCGTTCATCGCAGAAAACAACATCGACTTTGTTCTTCGCAAGCTCTACAAGGAGATAAGCAGTTAATGAAACTGCTGTAGACTCGATGATCAGGACAGAAATCTCACTTATATGAATGCGGTTCACATTATCCTTGGTTCTGATAACGAGATAATCCAATTTGTAATCAAGTTTCGCAATACTGGAGATTGCAACAACACGCCAGCCCATAAATCATTTCAAAAGATCAACTTTTGTTTCATAGAGACCTGTACTTGATTGATGAATCAGGAAAGCGCTGGTAAATGAAGATATGTTACTTGATTTCTGAACTCTTCCTGCAGTACCAGAAGACCCATTAAATTCCTTAAAGTTTCCAAATACTGAATCACATTTAAAAACTTTCAATATTTCCATCAATGCCTTTGCCTGCTTCAATATCGACAGAGAGCAGAAAGCATCGCGACAATTAGATAATTGTTTTCTTTCATTATTAAACAGTTTCAAATAACAAGGCTGCTCAATTCTGCTGATAAACCAGTCGTACATCTTAACGTTGTCTTCAGCAGAAATACCATCGCAACTTGTAACTTTCAGTTCTACATCTTTTCCTGCAGTTGCACATCTCTGGCAGTACTTCTGAAGGTTCTTCAAATATTGTCCATGTTCGTTGTCAACAGAAAACTCATAAGCATGCCTGTATACATTTTGACTTCCAGTTCTCCCTGTAATCAACAATCTGGAACCATCCAGTTCAAGAATTGCATTCTTGGGAACCTTCTTCACAATGATCCTCGGTTTTTCAAGATTCAACACATTCTCACAGTATTCTTCCGGTTTGTTTTCGTATTCATCCTTTGCATAAAGGAGAACGGGTTGAATAGTTCTTATCCTCTTTTTCCCCTTCTGATGTTCAACAACACAGAAATACGCGCCCGAAACCTTATCATAGCCGCCATACTTGTTGATATCCATTCCCTCTTTAATGGGCAGCTGACCTTTACCTTTCGATAGCGGATTTAGCTTGAAGAACATGCCTTTCCCCTCTATCTGGGCAACAGTAACGATGGGATTGTTCTTTGCCATGTACTTCTTGACAGTTCTGATTGAAGTGCCATCAGCTTTCCAGGCTTTGGGAACATCAAAATCAAAAACCTTATTCAAAGAGTATTTTTCATGCGTAATGTTCTTGAAGAACTGGTCCGTGAATTTGGTGTTGTACACGTTTCCGACAACAATGTTCAGATAAGCATCCTTGGCATGATGAAGATCGTTGATCTCCCGGAACTTTGGAAGATCAAATTCCTGCCTGAAATCACTGACATTCCCCGCCTTGGAATAAACGATCCTGGAAGTCGGATAGGAGTTATGAAGGATCTCGGCAAGGGCTTTGGTAGACTGCTGCGTCTCAACGATCTGTCTGGCAACAAAGGACGACAGCTCTTCCTCAGTCAATGGAGTACACCTGTTCAGCCGCTCGAACTTCACGTCTGAGATCAGGTTCTTATCATGCAGCATCTTCCAGAACGAAAGCATCTTTTTGCGGATGGAATCCTTAATCGGATACTCATTCGTCTTCTCACGGTTCAGGCGGCTTTCAACCAGAACACGATTATTCAGGCTGTTGTCCTTAATGAGCGAACGAGGGAAAATATGATCAATATCATAAGTTTTATCCTCGAGCATCATTTGTTCAAAATCAATCGGTTCTCCTGTATAAGCACTGCATCCAAGCTGGGTATAGTAAAGATAAAGTTTGTCTCTTCTTAATGACTGGTCTGTTTCCTTTTCAAGTCTTGATTTAACTTTTTCAAATTTTTCTTTCGGGATAAACTGAAAAGCTTCTTTAGCACAGGAACGATACAGCTCAGATAAAGTGTCCTTTCTAGAAACAGTACGCTTCTTCTTCAGCTCTTTGGAATTTGTGCGAGCCATTTCAATCATTATTTTCGCAGGAGCAGACTTCTGGATGTCAACAAGTTCATCAACCACCTTTAGTGTCTGCCAGATGCTCCGTTTGACAGCGGGTGCAATATAGAGGTCTTCTACCTGTTCCCTGACAGAATCACCGACCCCAAATTGTTCTTTACGATATTCCTGCGCATTTACAAGAAACTGATACCGGTCCGAAAGCAGTTGCATCAAGGTATTATTCGTTTCCCAAAGCATATCCATGATGGTCTTCACTTCGCCATTCTCATCGGTATGGTAGATTTCCGTCAGGAATTCCTTAGACAATCTTCCCCATTCCGAATACTGAAAACTGCGGATACAGCGAAGATCATCTTTGGTAACGCATTTCACATTCTTCTTAATCCAGCTTCCCAGCATCTTCTTGTCTTTTCCATAAACAAGAATCGCCTTAATGATTTTTTCAATATCAGCATCCGAAATATGGTCACGCATCGATGAAAAATCATGCAGAGACTTTAAGCTGGCATTAATCTCATCATCAATACCGGAAATCTCATCAGTCTGTTTAATCAGCCCTTTTGAAAGCAGGTAACCATGAATAGACTTCTTTGTAACTTTCTTCCTGGATTTAACGAACAGATCGTTGAAAATCTGCTGCTTCGTCCTAACATCAATCGGATATCCATTCACCTTGATCGGATTGATCGCGTTCAGTACCATATACCGGCTGTAAAGCAGCGAGTTCAACGGAAGCGCAGGAGCACCTGTATATGTGCACCGGCCGACAAGATTTTCCATGAATTTTTCCGCGCTCGCTTCTTCATCGATCATCTTTTCAAAATTCCATGGATACACCCTCTCATTCGAATTCTTTCGAACTGCCCAACCATTCTTCAATGGTCCAACATAATAGGGAATGCGGAACTCAACCAACGAGATAATCTTGTCCGAGGTCCTATAGCCGTCTGAATCAACGTCATTCAGAAACGGAAGATAATGTTCCGCATTATTCAAAATGGCAATCAGTTCCTTTCTCTGCAGCTGATAAGGAACCACACCATTGCTTGACCCCTTAAGTTTCGTCAAAAATGTTCGGCCAGCGATCTCCTTATAAACATTTTCCTCCTCATCGTCTACCGAATCTTTCATACCCGCCACAAAAGGTTCAAGGTACTTACAGAATTCCTCCTGAGAACACTTTTTTTCAGCATCATCAGAGGCAAGATATGCACACAGATTATTCCCTTTTCCCGAATGGAAAATCGCCTTATAGTCTTCAGCAGAAAGGTTATTGCGTACAAAGTTCTTCAGTACTTTGAGTTCGCGTTCATTTTTCTTGAAGAGAACGATTTTCGCATCACTGAGATATTCATTCGTTCCCAGAAATTCAGCCAGTTTTGCAATATCAAAGACTTCCTTGGCATAAAAAATGTAATCTGCCCTGTCACTCAACAGGATTGTAAGCTGATCCATCTGACTATCGATATCATCCTTCAAGGAAATTGACTTGATATCAGCGTCAGTTAAAGAATCATCACAGAACAATTTGCTGAGTTTGACAGTTGCCCCCGAAAGCAAGTCCAGAAAAGCACCGTAATCAAGCGAATCTTCCTCCGTTTTTGCTAAGTCTCCAAATGCCTTATTAAGTTTCTCTTTTTTAATCGAAACGGAATCCGCACTGGAAAGAACATCTTTAAACAGAGCAGGATCTCTTGGCGAAAAGCTCAACCCGTCGCTTTCAAAACGTGTTTCCAGATCCTCCATCGCCTCATCAAGTGTCTTCCCCTCTGAGTTTGCAGAGCTCTCCCAAAGAAAATGTCCACGACTTTTGATAATGTGATGCAGCGCAAGAAAAACAAGACGAACATCATGCGGCTGATCATTGTGGATCAGTTCACTGCGAAGATGATAAATGGTCGGATATTTCTTCAGATAATCCACATCGGTGAAACCGGGATCATTGAACAGCGTATACTTGCAGCCGGACTCCGTTCGATCCTCCGCCCACAGATTGCTTTCATGAAGACGCACAAAGAAATTCGGATCCAATTTCTTGATTTCATCTGTAAAGATCGATTCCAATAGAAGGAGTCTCTGTTTTCTGCGATTCAGACGACGACGATTCGTTCGTGCTGTTCTGCGGGCTTCAGCAGTATTTGCCTCGTCAAATAGACGTGCGCCCCACATCGACTTTCCCTTGAACTTCAGAATGTTGTAGTCCTGATCCGTCACTGCCCAACCACAGGAACTGGTTCCAACATCAAGACCAAGGTACCAATTTCCCTGCTTCTCATTATTCCCGTTTTGTTTCATTATGCTTTCTCCTTCAATTGACAAACATCAGGTTCTAGACTATAAAAATAGTGTCTTACTACCAAAGACAAATTACATAGCAGGTTCAAATAAGCTTTACAGCGAACTTATCGTCTTAGACGAATTCACAGTGTGTGAGCAGAAACTTCCGAAAGGAAGTTTTTGTTTTGTCTGTTTGCCCGAATGATTTTTAGAAGGCGATAATAGTCTGAATATGCAAGCAATGTTGTCTTCTCTGAAGTTAATTATATAGGCTTTCTATTATTTACCGCAATGCTGTTTAAATTGTCCCATTCCACTACATCATTCGAAATGCAGACAGGAATCTGTCTTTCCGGGTACCTTGAAAAATTATTTATTACCAAGGCCGGAAACCTGTTCCTTCAGCTTCAGTGACCGCTTCAGCCAGCCTCCCTGAAGGTAGTAGATCATAAAGAGAATGCTTGTAAGAACCCAGCTGATAGGATAGCAGACAAGTGTATCAAAGATCGTTGTACCGGGGTAGAAGATGATCCAGAGAATACGGAAAGCACCGATTCCCGAGGCCGTAATCAGCATCGGAATCAGAGAATCTCCGCAGGCACGGATGCCGGACGAGAATACTTCCACCAGGCAGAACGAAATCCACCACGGGCAGAGATAATGCAGGATGGAAAGACCGATCGTAATGACTTCCTGATCCGGCGTAAACAGACGGAAGAGGTTCGGACCCCCGAACCAGCAAATCGCAATGATGCCAAGCGCACCGACCACATAGCAGCCGATCGCATGATAGAACCCAGAACGTACACGCTTGATATTGCCAGCTCCGAAGTTCTGACCCGCAAAAGTCAGAACAGCTGTACCGAGCGAGCCGCTGGCGTTCCAGAAGAAGGCATCGATTTTACCGAAGGCCGTATAGGCCGCCACGGTACTTGTCCCAAAGCCGTTGATGGACGCCTGAATGAAAAGATTGGCGATGCTGTAGAGAGAAGACTGAATGCCCGTCGGCAGGCCGATGGCAAGAATCCGCTTCAGAATCGGCCAGTCCGCCGAAAGATCACGATACCGGAACTGGACCGGCTGATTCGTATGTGAAAGAACATACATCGTCAGGCGGCTGCTCACCACCTGCGAAATCACCGTTGCCCATGCGGCTCCCGCAATTCCAAATGGAAATACCGCCACAAAAACAATATCAAGAACGATATTGGTGCAGGCAGAGGCAATCAGGAAATACAGCGGCCGCTTCGAATCGCCGATCGCACGCAGAATACCGGCGCCGGTGTTGTAAACCATCGTCGGCACCATGCCGACAAAATAGATTCTGAGATACGTTACTGCCTGCGCAAACATATCTTCCGGCACATTAAGCATCTGCAGCAGCTGCGGCGCAAACACAATACCGACCACCGTCAGAACAGCTCCCAGCACAATCGCCAGGAACATGCCTGAAGCGGTTGCCCGCTTCACACCGTCACGGTTGTTCTGACCATAGAACTGCGCAATGACAACCGTCGCACCTGAAGAAAGCCCCGTCACAAAGCCGACCAGCAGATTGATCAGCGTACCCGTCGAGCCGCCGACGGCACCAAGTGCGGCCGTACCGACGAAATTACCCACAACGACCGCATCGACCGTATTGTAAAGCTGCTGAAACAGCGTACCGAAAAACACGGGAAAAAAGAACAGAAGCAGCTGTTCCGTAATATTCCCGTGAAGAAGATCGATTGCCTTTTTCTTTCTGACCCGCATTGTCCAGCCCCGCCTTGAGGCTATGCTAGCACAGAAAACCGCAGTAGGTACAGCCCCTCAGACAGTCATGTTCCAGAAAGAACGGATCCGCTCCAGCGCCGCCTCCCCGGCCGCACGCCCCTCATCATAGACACGGATCTTCTCTTCCCCATCGTGACACGTTGAAGAAATATTCAGATCCCTCTTTGGCCGTACAACGACAACGTTTCCGGCTTCCTCCTGCCGCCTTACTTCTGCAACCTCCCGGTTGTAGAAGTCTGCGCGCCGCGCAAGCTGATCGTAGATCGCCGGCATCTTTCGAAGCAGGAAGTGCAAACCATCGAGCTGTGCCCTCGAATAGTCTTTTTTTCGATACGAATCCGGCTGCGTCAGAATCACGACACAGCGATCGTATCCCTTTCCTTCAAGAAACTTCAGAGGAATCGAATCACTGATGCCGCCATCAAGAAGCCGGTAGCCATCCACATCGACCGGCCTGGAGACGATCGGCATCGATGCGCTTCCCCGCATCCAAAGCAGATCATCCTCCCCGCCATCCGTGCAAAGATGATACAGAGGCTTGCCCGTCTTTATATCCGTTGCAGTAATGTAAAACGCCATCGGATCGGATGCGAACGTCCTGATATCCCAGATGTCCAGTTTCTTCGGCAGCGTATCATAGCAGAACTTTGCCCCGTACAGATCGCCCGTCAGAAAAAAGGACTTCCAAGAGCAATACCGCCAGTTTCTGGCAAAGCGCACATTATAGCGGATCACTCTGCCGATCTGGTGCGACTTAATATTGCAGCCGAAGGCAGCGCCCGCCGAAACTCCGACCGCTCCGTCCGGATACAGATTGTTCTCCATCAGCACATCGATCACGCCAGCGGTGAACATGCCGCGCATCGCTCCGCCTTCCATCACAAGACCACGTTTCATAGTTCCATCACGTCCTCAGCCATCACAATCCCGCCGCAAGCGAAAACACCGTCAGAACAACAATCAACGAATCAAAACGATCCAGCACACCGCCATGCCCCGGCAGAAGGGTCCCGTAATCCTTGATCTTCCAGTGCCTCTTGATCATTGAAAAGATCAGATCGCCAGCCTCCGCCGCTGCCGGCAGAATCAAACTGCACACCGCCAGCTGCCAGCCACCGAGGCTTTCACACACCAGCATCCCGTAAATATAGGAAAGTACTGCCGAACAAACATAGCCACCGATCGCACCTTCCCATGTCTTGCGCGGAGAAATGGACGGAGCCATCGGATGTCTGCCGAGCCACGAGCCAAACAGATACGCACCCGTATCCGCAAGTGTACAGATCATCACGATATAGAACATCAGCTTCCAGCCGTCCGCCGTCCCGTAAACCGCAGCCGTACTGCGTGCTGCCATTACCATGATCACGCTCAGACAGTACGCCGTGCAGGCAAGATCAATTGTCACAAAGCCCGGGATCAGGCACAAAGCAGCCAGCACAATGAACCACACGCCCAACGCCGCCGGAAGAATACTGCTGTCACAGAAGACTAATGCCGCCATCGCCACCCAGAGAATGGCCGTAAATACAACCTGCCGCGTATCCTTCAGCTTCAGACCGCTGATCTCCCAGGCCCCGAACAGCCCGATCAATACCAGCAGAACCCGCATCCACTGTCCACCAAGAATCAGGCACGGAAGAACAACCGCAACCAGGATGGCAGCCGTCACTGCCCGCGTACGAAAGTTATTTTTCATAACGCTATCCTAGTCGCCCGCAAATAAAAATTCAGCATACGTTTCGCCCGATTCGTATGCTGAAGAGTACTTAACACTGCTGTTATGGTGCAGCGGAATTTATTTCAATGACGGACGAAGCCAGCCCCTCGCCGGATGCGCTCACCCGGATGGTTCCGGCCGTTTTACTGGTCTGCACAATGATCAGCGCCTTTCCGGAGAATGTCCTGCGGCTTGCATGGCTGTCATCACTGCCCTGATATGAAGAAAGGTCCGTCGGATCCCCATTGTCCACACCGATGATCCTTCCTTCCCCCTCCAGGGTGAAGTCCAGATCAACGCTCGCCCTGTAAACCGGATTGCCGTCTTCATCCCGGATTTCCGCCGTAATGAACGCAAGATCCGAACCATCCGCATGCAGCTCACTCCGATCTGCCGTAAGAACAACCTGCGCAGCCGCCGAAGACGTTTTTACAGAAGAGCGTCCCACGGTATCCGTGATTTCATTGCCGTCTTCATCGTAGGCTTTCGCCATGATTTCACCCGGCCAGTACCATACATCCCAGGAAAGATAAAGCTCCCCCTCACAGGTCTGATACGTATAGCCGTCTTCCGTCGTCTGTTTCGCGAAGTATTTCCGGCCCAGTGACATGCCGTTGCGAAACAGCTCAACGCTCGCCGCATTGCTGTAGACATCAACCTTCACCCGACCAAGTTTGTCCCTGACGATATCTTCTACATTCCAGTCGGGAAGAATGTGCAGCGTCACAACATCCGGATTCCATTGACTCATGTAGAAGTAATACGTATCCTTCTCAAAGCCGGCCGTATCCACCACCCCGAAATAGGAAGACTTCGGAGAAGCACCCTGTCCGCTGACCGATCCCGGCTCCAGCCCGTTCCAGGGCTCCGGCTCCCCAAGATAGTCCCAGCCCGTCCAGATGAACTCGCCACCAACAAAGTCCCGCGAAATCACATCCTTCCATGCCTGCTGTGCCGTCGTGCCCCAGCCCACATGTACCGTATCGTAGACGGACACCTGAAGATTCTTCTCATCCACTCCCAGGCTGGAATACCAGCCCCGGCTGCTCAGCGCACTCGCCGTCTCCGAACCATAGAGACACCAATCGGGATATGCCGCATGCATCGAATCATATACATCTCCGCCTGCATAGTTGAAGCCAACGGCACCGCCCGCATCCACGAGCGCCTGATCCATCGCCAGCTGAACCGCATTGTCCCTGCCTGCCAGATTATCGCCGATCGTTACCACCGCATCCGGATCCTCATCTTTGATCCAGGTAATGATCTCTTCGGCATACTGAGGATAGGCCTGTGTATCACCGCTGAAATTGCCCAGCAGCTCATTGCCGATCGAATACATGATCACCGCCGGATTATTGCGCGACTCCTCCACCATCCGCCGCGATATATATTCCGCCCAGGTCTCATCGCTGTATGCGTGCTCGATTCCATTGTCCCTTCCAACCGTCTCCAGAAAGAAGCTGCTGCCATCGTTGACGTTTCCGTTCTTCGGATAAATGTAGGTATCAAATCCTTCTTCAATCAGCAGAATGCCCTTCTCTGCACAAAGAGTACGGAGAATCCGTCCCGCCGCATGATGCGTCGAACGGATCGCATTGACGCCCATCCGTTTCAGCTTGCCCAGCTGCCGCTCCACCGCCGCCTCATAGCACGCTGTGCCAAGGGCGCCGTAATCCTGATGCAGACAGACACCCTGCAGCTTCATAGCCTTCCCGTTGAGGAAAAAGCCATGATCCGCGTCCCATTCTGCATAGCGATAGCCGAAGGGAATCGAAACCGCATCACTGCCATCCGAAGAAGAAACAGCGACCTCCCACGTATACTGCGAAGGATCATCCACCGACCAGAGCGTCAGATCCCGCGCCTCAATGGTCTGCGAAACGGTCGCGGTCTGCTTTGCCTGTACAACCGCCTGCGAAGAGGTTTCACCAACCGCCGTTCCAGCAGGATCACGCAGCACACTGTGAACAGTTACCTCTGCATCATTGTCACTGTCATTGCACAGAACGATCGAAGCTTTGGTTTCGGTACTGTTTTGCTTTTTGAGCTGATCGACATCATAGCGGATTGCAGTCGCATCCTCATCGACAAACACAGAATCCGTCACCTTCAGCCACACATCCCGATAGATTCCGCTGCCGGAATACCAGCGGCTGTTGGGCTGGGGATTTTCAACACGGACAGCCAGCACATTTTCACTCGACCCGTCAACAATCAGGCCGCCGCTCAGATCCAGCGAAAACGAGGTATAGCCATCCGGATGATAGCCAAGCTTCTGCCCGTTAAGATAAACCTCCGCCCGCTGATAGACACCATCAAATACCACCGAGATCCGTTTCCCCTTCAATGAAGAAGGAACCACGAACTTCTTCCGGTACCATTCTGTGCCGCCGGGAAGAAAGCCGCTTTCCGCCTCCCCGTTTTCGTCATAGGCCATGGAAATCGACCAGTCATGAGGAAGCGTAACAGGTTCCCACGTACTGTCCCCAAGCGAAGGATCCGACGCCGTTTCATCCCCTTCCCCACACGAAAAAAGCCAGCCTTCATTAAAACTGTTCATGCGCCGGGAAAGATCAGGCACATCATTTTCTTCCGCCGATGCCGGAACACATCCGGCCAATAGCAGGACAATCGTCAGGAATACACTTGCCAAACGCCTCATGAGACTATCTTAACATGGCAAAGATCCCGTATTATCAGCTGCAGCCAATAAAACGGAGAGAACCGTCACTCCCTCCGTTCTGACTTTCCATTCAATTGTTTGTGACTGTTACGATCAGTCCGCGCTGACGCCCCAGGAAGGAATCGTACTGCCGCGGTGCAGAAGAACTGTCTTCTGATAATCCGTCTGATTCAAAAAGCGAAGGACCGCCTTTTCCTCTTCCTCATTACAGCCGGCAAGAATCTTGACATCCAGCGTTTTCTTCAGAATGTCAGCCGCCACGACGACCGCCGTAATCTGCGAATGCGATCCGGAACCGAGATAAACCGAAACTCCTTGGCTCTTCAGGCATCGTTATGGTTGAAAAAGCAGTAAATCTCCTTTGATCATGCGGGTCTAAGCTGTTTTGGTTTTCGGTTAGGAAGTGGGACCTGGATATCTGAGCACACAAGGTACACCATGTCGATCATGTTGNGGGCTCTTCAGGCATCGTTATGGTTGAAAAAGCAGTAAATCTCCTTTGATCATGCGGGTCTAAGCTGTTTTGGTTTTCGGTTAGGAAGTGGGACCTGGATATCTGAGCACACAAGGTACACCATGTCGATCATGTTGTTGATGTTTCTGAAGCCGTAAGCCTTGCGGATAATGAGTTTGATTTTGTTGTTTGTTGCCTCAATGCGTGCATTGCTCAAACCGTAACGAATCGTGTTTAAGATATGTTCCTTATGCCGCTTGATCTTGTGATAAAGATCTATGAAAGCAGGCATCCTGCTGTGGCTTGCCCAGAAGAGCCAGTGCTTCAGATCGGCTTCTGCCTTTTCGACGTCAGTTGATTTGAGAAGTAAGCGAAGAGACTCTTTGAGACGGTATGCCCGGTACAACTGCGAATCATTCGCCTGAATAATATCAAGACGAATCTGCTGTTTTTCTGTCAGATGCTCCGGTGCTTTACCCAGGACATATGCGGAATTCTTGATATCGGACGCCTTCTCGCGGGCAGCCTGAATCGCGGCGGCGACATTGTCATCTGTCCTTGGACGGCCACGCTTCTGCGGATTTGCCTGTTCCATCTTCTGAGCTTTCTGATAAGCGGCGCGCCACCTGTCTTTGCGGACTTCATCCAGTGTTTCCATTGCCCATTCCACAACGTGAAAAGGGTCAACGCACCGTTCGCAGTCTGTCGTAAACTCATTGACGCAGTCTGTAATCCAGCGTGCACCGTCTCCTGTAACGACCTTGATGCTGGCAAGCTGCTCTTCTGTCAGAGACTTGAAAAACTGCTCAAGGACGCCTTTCCCATGCCCATCTGCGGCCCATACGACGGTGTTGGTATCATGGTTGACGACGACTGTAATGTATTTATGCCCTTTGCGATAGCTCGTTTCATCAATGCCGATATTCACTAATCCGTTCAGCCGCCTGGAACGCTCCGGTTCCAGATCGTGAAGAGCACGTGAGATACAGTTTCCGACAGTCTGCCAGTCAATGCGCATGTATTCAGCTACAGCGCTTCTGGGCAGGTACTCTGCAAGCCAGGCAACTGTTAAATCGAATTCCTTCGTAAAGCCGCTGGAAGGATAGGCCCATGGAACGGCGGCGGTAACCACACCGTGATCCGGACAAATGACACGGTGAGTTTCAGATACAACCTCAACGACAATGCCACCAAAATCCAATCCTCTCCATACCTTCGGATTTCGTGCAGCCCTGTCATACTTTGGAAGATGTCTTCGGCCACAGTGAGGGCAGACATCCTGATGCCATACATTTGCTCTGACATAGATTCTAAGATGATTCACACCGTCCGAATCAGTATAAAAATCATACGATTCAACAACTGTATTCTTGACTCCGAGCAGTTTCTTGCATAATGTAGCAGTGGTCATCCTGAATCTCCTTGTGTGTTATGTTCAGCGCATTTACATTACAAGAATCAGGATGGCTTTTTCAATTTTTGACATCTCTAAAATGATGCTGGTTTACCCACAATCATGCCTGAAGCCTCAACTCCTTCCGGATTTTCATTCGTATCCGTCAGGTGCGCATAATCAACCGGATATACCAGATTGGCAAACTCCGAATGATGTTCCCCCTTCTTATGAACCGGACGAACAGAACTGGAAAGATACAGCGTATCCAGTTTCTGCCAGAAAAAAGCATTATTTTCGTATTCAGCCATGCATTCCCTCACAAAATACTGTCAATGACAAAATTTATTATACCGCCATTGCAGGAAATGTAAATCTCTTGCATATCATTGAAATTTTTTTCATTTATCTTTCTGCTTCAGGCGGCGGGAGCGGCCCGTACGCGAAGAAAGACTGTACACAGGTACCTGATATTCCTCCAGCAGCTGCTGAACATCGAAGATCCCTGTCTGATTCATCGCATTGGCCACAATCTGCAGGCAGCCTGCCGCATCACTGTCCGCCCGGTGATGATTCAGTTCAATGCCAAGATAGTCACATACATCATTCAGCCGGTGATGACTCAGCTGCGGCCAGAGACGCCGCGAAAGAATCACTGTATCAAACCACTGCACCTCCGGGATCCTGAGGCCGCAGTTCTCACACGCCGCCGCCAGACAGCCCATATCAAAGCCCGCATTATGTGCACACACCAGATGATCACTCAGATAAGGCTTCAGGTCCATGTACACCTCCCGGAACGACGGTGCCCCCGCAACATCCGAAGGATGAATGCCGTGGATCGAAATGTTCATCGGCCAGAAGGAAGAAACATTGTCCGCCGGACGGATCAGCGTCGAATAGGGCGTCTCAATGGAACCATACCCGTCCATCGTTGCCAGCCCAACCGAGCACACCGACGCCGGCGACCCGTTGGCTGTCTCAAAATCGATTGCTGTAATGTCCATAACTATTCCGTAATATGATCGTATGCCATCTTCCAGATGTTCTTGATATGTTCATCCGACATCGAATAATACACGTTCTTTCCATCCTTGCGCGACTTCACCAGTTTCGTCTTCTTGAGACTGGCAAGCTGATGGGACACCGCACTGGGAGACATCTGCAGCACCTCACACAGATCACTCACACACAGCTCCTCATAGAACAGCGCATTCATGATCTTCAGCCGCGTCGAATCCGCAAACATGGTGAACAGCATCGACATGTCATCGTACTCGCTCTCCTTGATCATTCCAGCGCGGCAGCGGTCCGTCCGCGTCTGAGCCTTGTTCATGCATTCTCCCCTTTCATGCGCGTACTTTTCACTTCCTTGCCCGGGGCATACAGATTCATGCACCGGCGAAAAAACGTTCTGCCGAACATGTCCACCGACTGCGTACTGCCATCCACCAGTTCCACAAACACCCTGTCCGACGCCGTATGGTACTCGTAGCGCCACTGCACAATATCCTTCCACAGGCAGAGATATGCCATGTCCGGATTCTTCTGATTGTAAAGAACCAGGAAATCCGGATAGAACTCGACCAGCGTACGATCCGGTAGAAACAGCGCAAAGAGGCAGATCCCCATCACCACGATGCCATACGCAGCCAAAGACCACGGCCCCAGCATCAGTGCCGCACCGACCGCAATGCCCCCGATCAGCTGCGCCGTCGGCTTCACATGGATGCGCACAGGCTTCACACCGTCTTTCTTCGGAATATTGCAAACTCTGATAATCTGCGATTTCATTATCCCTATTATACATCCGGCTTCTGCTATACTGTTGAGGCTATGACACATCCAGTAACATTTGAAATTACGCATATCTGCGCCCAGTCCGGTGCCCGCACCGGTATCCTTCATACGCCGCACGGCGACGTGGAAACACCGATGTTCATGCCTGTCGGAACGCAGGCGACCGTCAAGTTCCTGTCCCCGGAAGAGCTGTATGCAATGCATGCAGGCGTCGTACTGGCCAACACGTATCACCTGTGGCTGAGACCCGGGAAAGAAGTGATGAAGAAGGCCGGCGGCGTTCATAAATTCATGAATTATAAAGGACCGATGCTGACGGATTCCGGCGGCTTCCAGGTATTCTCCCTTGCCAAGACAAGGCAGATCACCGAAGAGGGCGTCACCTTCCGCAACATCCTCAACGGTGACCGCATGTTCATGTCGCCGGAAATATCAATCCATATCCAGAACTGCATCGGCGCCGATATCATGATGTCTCTCGACGAGTGCATTCCCTATCCGTCCTCCCGCGAATACACGGAGCAGTCGATGCTGCGGACACTTCGCTGGGCCGAGCGCGGCAAACAGGCAAATGAACGTCCCGACGAGCAGGCCGTCTTCGGCATCGTACAGGGTGGCGACCATGAGGATCTGCGCCATTACTGCGCCGAGAAGCTGGTTGAAATGGACTTTGCCGGCTATGCCGTCGGCGGCACCTCCGTTGGTGAAGACAAGGAAACATTCCGGCGCATGGTACGCATGTCCACCGAAAAGCTTCCGGAAGAAAAGCCCCGCTACCTCATGGGTGTCGGAGCCGTCAACGATCTTCTCGATGCGGTGCTTTACGGCATCGATATGTGCGACTGTGTCCTGCCGACCCGCATTGCCCGCCATGGCACACTGATGACATCGCAGGGACGCCTCAACATCAAGAAGGCAGCCTTCGCCGAAGACTTTACGCCCCTCGATCCACAGTGTGACTGCTACTGCTGTCAGAACTATACCCGTGCCTACCTGCACCACCTCTTCCGCTGCGACGAGGGGTTCGGAACACGGCTTGCCAGCATCCATAACACCCGCTTCCTGATCCGCCTCATGGAAGAGGCACGTCAGGCCATTAAGGAAGACCGTTTCCTCGATTTCAAAAACGAAACACTCGCATCCATGAAGTTTGATGAACGCGGATTCTGAAAAGTGCGCCCCATGGGGCGCACTTTTTCTTTCTGCTGCTGTTTCAGTCTGTGGTCAATTGCCGGTGTTTTCTTCTGGAACGAACTGAATTTCGCCGTCCTTCATCGAAGCGATGCGGGCCAGTGACTCTACCCGCACACCGCTGCTACGCAGCTGTTGACCACCATCCTGGAAGGCTTTCTCAACCACGACACCGACACCGGCACAGCTGGCACCGGCCTTGGCGATCAGTTCCATCATGCCGCGGATCGCCGCCCCGTTGGCCAGAAAGTCGTCCACGATCAGAACACGATCATCCGACGCCAGATAGGCTCTTGAAACCTGGACCATATAGTCACGGTTATAGGTAAAGGAATGAACCACCGACGTATACACATCACTGCCGATGTTATGGGAACCGCTCTTCTTGGCAAAGATCAGCGGAACACCCAGATGATAGGCAGCCGCAAGCGCCGGCGCAATGCCGCTGGCTTCCAGCGTCAGCACCTTCGTGATCGTTACGCCATGAAACAGATCCGCAAATTCCGCGCCGATATGATCCATCAGCACCGGATCCACCTGATGATTCAGAAAGCTGTCCACCTTCAGAATTGAATCACCGATCACCCGGCCTTCCTTGCGAATCCGATCTTCAAGTCCCTTCATCTTCAGTCTCCCAGACTGTACAGCCGCGAATATTTGTCTTCAAGATAATCCAGATAGTAACGGGCGTCAAACGGTTCCCCGCTCGCCATTTTCACCATCGTACCCGCATCATACAGCGCACCGTAGCGATGAATGTGTTCCTTCAGCCAGCCGATGCAGTCAAGATATCTTCCCTCTGCAAGCGCCGCATCCACATCGATGTCCTTCTTCATCGCATGCAGAAACTGGGCACCAAACGCCGAGCCTAGCGCATAGGTCGGGAAGTAGCCAAAGCTGCCGTCCGCCCAGTGCACATCCTGCAGAATGCCTTCCCGATCATTGGCAGGACGCACTCCGAGATACTTCTCATACATATCGTTCCAGGTCTTGTTCAGATTGGCCGTACTGATCTTTCCCGTAAACAGACCCTTTTCAATCTCATAGCGGATCAGAATATGCAGCGGATAGGTAAGTTCATCCGCCTCCGTACGGATCAGGGAAGGACGGCTCGCATTGATGGCGCGTACAAATGTATCGACGTCCACGCCGCCAAGCTGCTGCGGAAACTCCTTCTGCAGATCCTTATAGCAGTACTTCCAGAACGAAGCGCTGCGGCCAAGATAGTTTTCGCAGAAACGGCTCTGGCTCTCGTGCATCGCACTGCCCACATTGTTGCTCAGGGGGCCGCCGTCAAAGCGCGGATCAATGTCATGTTCATACCAGGCGTGTCCCGTCTCGTGAATGATCGAGAAGATGTTGGAAACGGCACTGTTCTCCAGATACTTCGTCGTCACCCGGCAGTCATTCTCGCAGGTCCATGCCGTAAAGGGATGCTCCGTTTCACCGACATAGCCCCAGTCGGGCGTATAGCCCAAATACGGCAGAAGATACTTTTCCGTATATTCTCTCTGTCTGTCAATCGGATAATCCAGGTACAGGAAGCTGTCATCAATCGCCTCTGCCCTGGCGACGCGCTGAATCAGGGGCACCAGCCGCTCCTTCACCTGATCAAAGAACCGATCATAGAAGGCCATGTTCATGCCGGGCTCAAATTCATCAAGCATCTGATCATAAAGCGGAACATTGCTTCCACGGAAGCCGTAGATTTTCCTTTCCATCTCAATGATCGCTACCAGCGAATCTTCAAACAGGCTGTAATCCCCCGCTTCCTTTGCCTTCTTCCAGCGCAGATAGTTATCCGCCTGCAGCTTCGTAAACTCTACATAGGTATCCTTGGGAATGCAGCAGAAGTTATGCATCGAACGCGAAAACAGCTGGGCCTCGCGGCGCGTCACTTCCTCTATTGCCTCATTGTTTTTCACCGCATCGACCATCTTCAGCGCATCTTCCGAAGTCGAAAGAGAAAACAGCTCGCCCTGCAGAAAAGCCATACGGTCATTGCGGTATTCACTGCCGCCGGAAGGCGCAATGGTCTGTTCTTCGATGCCGATCAGGCTGACTGCCATCTCATAGGCAGATACCTTGAATTTCCAGTCGTTGTATTGTTTCAGCAGTTCACTTGTGTCCATCATTGATTTCTCCTCCTAAAACGAGGCGTTCGATTGTCTTTGCGACACCGTCATCCTCGCAGCTTTCACACATATACCGGGCTGCCGCCTTTACTTCCGGAACAGCATTTGCCATCGCATAGCCATAACCTGCTGCAACCAGAAACGCCGTATCATTTTCCGCATCACCAAAGGAAAGCACATTCTCCCACCCGAGGCCGTAATATTCCAGGGCATCCTGAACCGTCAAGGCCTTGGTGACGTTGTTCAGAAACACATCAAAGCCGTTCCAGGCACTCCAGGCAAAGGTAAACTGCGGCAGCAGCGGCTTCAGCTTCGCCTCCGTCGCATCATCGCAGATGATGAACGTTCCCAGAGGCAGTCCAACCGAACAATGATGATCGCGCGTCGCAGTACAGTCGAGAATACTGTCAGCCACAAACGGATCGCCATGGCTGTAGCCGTCGCGGAACTTTTCATAGTTCACGTAGGCAGCGACCGCATCTTCAAACTTGAAGCCAAGACCGACATCATAGACATCGCACCAGTGAACCAGCGCATCCATGTCTTCCTTTGACATCGGATGCTTGCGAAGAACGTGTCCCTCATGATCCACCAGGCAGGCACCGTTGATCGTCCCGATCAGTCCGTTGGGAAGCGCCGCAAATACCTTCGGCGGAATCATCGTATAATGACGGCCCGTATTGAGCATGAAGTGGACGCCGTTCTGAGAGCATAACTGAATGTCTTTCACCAGCCGCGGACTGTAGGAATCCTTTCCCGGAACCAGCGTCGTATTGTCCAGATCGACTGCGATCAGGTCGATTTTTCCTTGTCTATTCATTTTTCCTCCCTTTGCAGATTATGTTATCATAAGTGTGTTGCCGCGCTCGTAGCTCAACTGGATAGAGTGTCAGCCTCCGAAGCTGAAGGTTATGGGTTCGATCCCCACCGAGCGCACCATTCATAAAAAACGGCCGTAGACAGGAAGCTGCGACCGTTTTATTTTTCGCTGTGCATCAATATTGTGCCTGCTCATTGGCTGGTAAGCGAGGAGAAAAGCGCATCATTGGCCTGTGCCGCCCCAGCAAGCGTGTCCAGCAGATCCTTCATATCGGAAACCGAGTAGCAGACCGTTTGATCACCAACGAATTTCACAAGGTCATACCTGTAAAAATAGACATTGCCGGCATCCGGAGTTTCCACCATAAAGGCAAGATCATCATTCGATGGAACCTGCGCCGTTTCTTTGAAATCGGACGTCTTCAGGTATTGAACCAGCTCATCGCCGAACGAATTCCAGATGCTCTGATACTGATCCGATGTTTCTTTCAGTCTTGCAGCAAAGTCATCCGAAGCTCCAATCGTTTCCAGACTGCTTTCATCAAAATCCTTCACATTGATAAATGCCGTGTAGGAGGAGGGAGACTTATATCCCCCGCCGATATCATACCCGTATAACGTAACAGCCATCGTATCTGACGACTGAATGATTTCCTGAACAGCAGCGGGTTTCGATGCGCAGCCGGACAGAGCCATCGCAAAAACTGCCGCAGAATAGAAGATGAAGCGGTAGACATTTTTCATAGCTGTTCCTCTCATTCTTCGAAAACTATCTCTACATCATATATAAAAAAAAAAAGATCAGGTTTCAATATCTTCAAACCCGATCATTTCAAATCAATAAGTCAATATTTCGTTTCCGGTCTCGGTAATGAGAATCGTATGTTCCCATTGTGCAGAGTCGGAGCCGTCCGCCGTATAGATGGTCCAGTCATTGTACGGATCGATGACAACTCCTGCCTTGCCGGCGTTGATCATCGGTTCGATGGTGATGACCATGCCCGGCACCAGTACCATGCCGGTATGGGCCTTGGCAATATGGGCGACAAACGGATCTTCATGGAAATCGATGCCGACGCCGTGTCCACCAAGATCGCGCACCACCGAATAGCCCAGGGAATGTGCATATTTCGCGATAGCAGCGCCAATGTCACCGACCGTGTTCCACGGCTGTGCGGCGGCCATGCCGATCTCGAGGCACTTCTTCGTCTCTTCCGTCAGACGCCGTCTTGCCGGACTGACTTCACCGATCATGAACATGCGCGAAGCATCCGCATAGTAGCCGTCGACGATCGTTGTCGCATCGACATTGATGATGTCGCCGTCATGAAGATGGCGATGGCGGGCAGGAATGCCATGGCACACCTCATCATTGATCGAGGTGCATACACTCTTCGGATAGCCTTCGAAGTGATACGGTGCACAGATACCGCCGTGCTCATGCGTATATTTGACGACAATGTCATCGATCTCCTGCGTACTCATGCCGTCATGAATGACTGCCGCAACCGCATCCAGAACACCTGTATTGACAACACCGGCCCTCCGGATCCCTTCAATCTGGCTCGGCCGCTTGATCAGCGTATCATCCGGAACAATCATGTGCTTCCTGCGGCACTCCTCCATCTTTGCACGAATGTGCTCCGGAATCGGTTCCGTCTCAAAATAGGAGCGCTTCTTCGCATCAATTTCTTCTTCTGTCATCTGTTTACACCTTCTTCTTTGTTGTACTGCCAAATCCGCCGGTACGCACGCCATCTGCCTCATCATCATCAGTGATGCCGAAGGGAACAAATACGCCCTGAAGCATCCCTTCACCTTCCGAAATCACAAGATCCCGGCCTGCGCGGGAATCATTGAACAGCCGGCACATGATATGTCCCTCATTGGCAGCCCCGTAATAGTCACTGTCAATGATGCCGACGGTATTGTTCAGCTGCAGACGGTACTTGAAGCCCAGCCCGCTGCGCGGAAACAGCATCAGAACATAATGAGGATCCATCCATGCCCGTATCCCGGTCGCAATCTTGATTTCCGTCTGCGCCGGAATTCTCAGATCCATCGGCGCAAAGAAGTCATAGCCGGCCGATCCCGCTGTCGCCCGCACCGGCAGACGAAGCTGCTCATAGGCTCGTTTGATTTCTTCCTCCGTCAGTAATGGAGACAGTTCCTTCCAGCTTTCCGCAAACCGGGCATAGCTTACTTTTTCAAATCGGGCAATTCCCATTGCTTACTCCTGACCAAGTTCCTTCATCATTTCAACCACAAATTCCGCGAGCATCATCTGGAACGGATACACCGTCAGCTGAAGTCCCGGTGTAAAGAATTCATCTCCCGGATACAGGATGCCGTGCACCATGCGATCCAGAATACTCTTCGTATCCAGCGACGAGGCATAGTCGAGGATCTCCTTCGGATTGAGTCCCGGCTTCATCGCATACGAACGGTCCGCGCTGTCGCTGAAGGCCGCCAGAATCAGATTGCGCGCCTCATGATACGTATAGACCGGCTCCACCTTCGCCCCGCAGACATCCATCAGATTGTCCATCAGGCCGTAGAACATATCCTTTTCACTCAGCACCCGCTTGTGCTGCTGGGCAAGCAGACGGTCGGTGATGACCTGTGAAGAGCGGAAGCGTTCATTCAGGTTGCTCGCCAGCTTGACTTTTCCTTCATAGATCAGCAGGTGGCGGTAGAAGCTGTGCCACCAGGAAGGAAGATCCGCCTTCTCAAAGGTATATTTGACGCCGTCGAAGATGCCGAACGCCTTCATCGCATCGTAGTAGCCGGCAACTTCCAGCCGCTGCACCACCTGCGGATCAAACTGCAGAAACGAACCGGTTTCAATCCTCGGGAAAATATATGTGATGCCCGGACGGTCCATGAAATTCGGATGCTGAGGCTCACTGTTGAGGTCGATGGCAATGATTTCATCCGCCCCCAGCTGAAGTGCTTCATCGATCGGCAGATTGTCAAAGTAGCCGCCGTCAATGTATTCTCCACCCTTGAAGCTGTGCACAGGGAAAGCCGGATAGGCGCTGGCCGTTGAAATCAACCAGTCCAGTCCATCTTCCTTCATCATTTCCTTGGTAACGTAGATCGGTTCCTTGGTTCTGTGCTTTGCCACGACGCAGCCGAAGTCAATATCGCTTGCGAAGAATCGTTCGGGATGATACATGTCCGTGATCCGCTGGATCAGCGGGCTGATATCCGCTCCCTTCTCCTTCAGAAAACGATGGACGAACTTCTGGATGTCCGCCCGTTCACTGATCATCTCGCTGAGGTCCATGTCGATGGGGATACCGCCGTTGATGATCTGATCCTGTGACAGGTGGTGCCACATATCATCCATTGCCTGATAGTCCTTCTGTACAACAAGCACCGCGTTCAGTGCGCCGATGCTCGTTCCGCAGACGAGATTCCAGTCGTCCTTTCCAAGCCGCCGCAGCGCATGAACCGCTCCGTTTTCATAGGAGCCCCGCGTTCCGCCGCCAGCAAGTACCAGTGCTTTTTTCATATCTGCCGCCTTCCGCCAGCTTATTCTATCATTCTTTCCAAAGGTGATTCGTTATATAATAATGCGTCGGGAGGAACCATCCGTATGAAACTCAATATCGCTGTATTCTTCGGCGGCGAGTCCGTAGAACATGAAGTATCCATCATCTCCGGTCAGCAGGCAATCAATGCCCTGGATCCGGAGTTATACAATGTCATCCCTGTCTATGTCGCGAAGGACCGCAAGATGTATGTCTCTATGGCCGGCTGGCTGCGCGATATGGCGAGCTACCGCGATCTCAATGCATTAACGAAAAAGTGCACGCAGATCACGCTGGCCAACGTCGATAACAAGGTAAGAATTCTTCCGGTGAAATCCGGAATTTTCGGAAGAAAGGAACTCGGCACCATCGATGTGGCCATTCCTGTCATGCATGGCACCAATGGCGAGGACGGAACCATTCAGGGCTACTTTGAAAATCTGAAGCTGCCGTATGCCGGCTGCGATCTTTATGCGGCCGCTGTTGGTCAGGACAAGGTTCTGCAGAAAAATATTCTGCATGACAACGGTCTTCCCATCACTCCCTGGTTCTATGTCTATGGCGATGAGATGGAAGAAAAGAAGGATGAAATCCTGAAGCAGGTCCATGCGATCGGCTATCCGGTCATTCTGAAGCCGGCGCGTACCGGTTCCTCGGTCGGCATTACGGTCGCTCACAATGATGCGGAATATCTCGATGCCTTCGATGATGCGCGGCAGTATGACGAGAAGGTCATCACCGAAAAGACCATTGATCCGCTCAAGGAAATCAACTGCTCCGTCCTGGGCAACAGCGTCCATGCGGAGGCCTCTGTTCTTGAGGAAGTGCACCATGCCAAGAACGATGAGCTGCTTTCCTTTGATGACAAGTACAAGTCCTCCGGCTCCATGGCCGGTGCTTCGCGCCAGGTTCCGGCACCTCTGTCCAAAGAGCTGACGGAGAAGATTCAGGACTATGCCCTGAAGACGTTCCGTGTACTTGGTGCTTCGGGCGTGTGCCGCATTGACTTTCTGATGAATGCGGACACCAACGAAATCTACGTCAACGAGATTAATACGATTCCAGGCTCTCTGTCCTTCTATCTCTGGACCGAGAAGAATGTTTCCTTCAAGGAACTGATGAACCGTCTCGTTAAACTGGCTCTCGACCGTGAACGTCGCCGCGCCCGTATCACCTTCAGCTATGACACCAATCTGCTGGAAAACTTTGCCGGCGGCGTCAAGGGTGCCAAAGGTGTAAAAGGCGGCGTCAAGGGCGGTGTAAAGCAGTTCTGAGTCCGTCAACGGAAGATGAACGAACAGAAACACTCCGAATGAGGACCGTGAAAACGGTCCTTTTCGTTTGCTCGAAATGAAAAGCGGATCACGTACGACCCGCTTCTTCTGTATTAAGAATTTTGCTTACTTCAAACGTTCTTCGAGCTCATCGATTTCCTTCTGCAGGGATTCGATGCGGGACTCATTGAAGTCAATGGTCCGCTGGAACTCGTCCTTCAGATTCGGCGCATCCGTGATGTCAATCCGGTATGCAAGATCATCGTTATTGTGCTTCAGCTTCGTCAGCTCCATCTTCTTGCTTTCGAGGCTGTCCGAGATCCGCTTCATCGCACGATCACGCTTGCCGTTCCAGAATACTTCCTTGGCATCGTTGAATTCCTTCCAGAGACGATCGTTGTCCGTCTTTCCGGAATATCCGGCAGCTGTCCATTCCTTGTCGAGCTGCTTCATACGATCCGTATTCTCACGGCCATAGTCTGCCGTATCGGAAATCTTCTTGGCTTCCTCAATCAGAGCTTCCTTCTTGGCTACCGATTCCTTGAAGGCTTCATTGCGCTGCTTGAAGAACTCCTTGCGCTTGTCATAGAACTGCTGGCGGGCTTCGTTGAAAGATGCCCAAAGCGTATCATCCTCCTCATGCCCTGCCGAACCAGCTGCACGCCACTGCTGGAACAGATCATCCAGCTTCGCAGCACCATCCTTGAAATTGGTTACCGAAGCAACAGCCTTCTTCGTCTCCTCAATGATGGCGGTCTTCTTTTCCTTCGCTTCCGCATAACGGGTCTCACGGTTCGCGTTGTACTCTTCCTGCTTCTGACGCAGCTCACGGTCTACCGCATTGATCCGCGAAGCGAACTCACGGTCAGCCGCCTCACCGGCGCTCTCCAGATCACGCAGCTTGTCACGCAGATCGCGCAGCTGCTTGCGCGCATTTGCAAAATTCGGAGCTTCCCGCAGCTTTTCAGCTTCCTGCACAACAGCCTCCTTGGCTGCAGAAGCTGCCTTGCGTGCCTCATTCAGCGGGCCGAACTCTTCTGTAACTCTGGCGAAACGCTTTGCACATTCCTTATCCTTCGGCGTGCCCCAGTCATCCAGCGCATCCCACTGCTTCTTGATTTCCTCAAGAGCAGCTTCATCGCCGCTGTCTGCCAGCAGTTGTTCCGCCTTCAGGCACAGATCACGCTTCTGCTGCAGCTGATCCTCCATGACTTCCAGAGCCTTGTCTTCATATTTTGTTCCATATTCAACAGCTCCCCCCTCATCCTTGGAGTGCTTCCACTGGAACATCGTATAGTCACCGTTTACATCGATGCCATACCAGCGGCCGTGTCCGTCATCCGCGTCCGCCTGAGGCGCACATGGATTTCCTTCCGCATCCTTTGCGCCGTAGAGAATCTCTACAACGTAGCCGTCAAACTTGTTGTGACGGGTCCTGCTGGTTTTTGCAAATACATCGTTGAATTCCGGTTTATTCATAGTTTCCCCTCTTTGTAGTTTCCTGTTCTATTCTACATTTTTTCGCGCAGACAGAAACAAGAAATTTATCTCCGATAGCGTTTTGCCGCTTCCGGAAGATTATCCATCATCTTATTGAGAGACTCCTCATTCAGTTTCCCGCTCTTCTGCAGACGGCCCATCGACATCATCAGCTTCTTCATGCGTTCATACGAGTTGATCGCCTTGTTCACTTCCGTCACGCTTGTGCCGCTGCCCGCAGCAACTCTGCGCTTCATCGAGCTGCGCATCCTGGAAGGATCCGCCCGCTCCGCCGGCGTCATCGACTGAATGATCGCCCGCATATGCTTCATGGAATCGGAGGCCTTGGCATCATCCACCAGGTCCGCATACTGATTGAAGCCCGGCATCAGCTTCATGATCCCGGTCAGCGGTCCCAGCTTACGGATCTGATCCAGCTGCGACAGCATATCATCCATCGTAAAGGTGCCGTCCATCATCCGCTGCGCAATCCGGTTCGACTCCTCAACATCGATCTTTTCCTGCGCCTTCTCGACCAGCGACACAACATCGCCCATGCCCAGAATCCGATCCGCCATACGCTCTGGATAGAACGCATCCAGATCATCAATCTTCTCGCCTTCACCGACAAACTTGATGGAAAGACCGGTGATGGCCTTCGAAGAAAGAACGCCGCCGCCTCTTGAGTCACCATCAAACTTCGTCGCCACAAGACCCGTTAACGGCAGTGCTTCCTGGAACGACTTCGTCACATTGACGATATCCTGACCCGTCATCGCATCGACAGTGAGCAGAATCTCATTGGGATGCACCAAAGCCTCCATGTCCTTCAGCTCCTGCATCATTGTCTCATCGACGTGCAGACGACCGGCCGTATCAATGATCACCGTATCATAGCCGGCTTCCTTCGCATGGGCGAGACCGTCCTGCACCGTCTTCAGCGCTGGTGTCTCTGCTCCTTCCGTGAACACTTCCGTATCAATCTGCCGGCCGAGCGTCTGCAGCTGTTCGATGGCAGCCGGACGCACGATATCCGCCGCAATGAGCATCACCCTGCGGCTGTCCTTCTTCTTGATATAGTTGGCGATCTTGGCAGCTGACGTCGTCTTGCCGGTACCCTGCAGACCGACCATCATGATTGTCGTAATCCCGCTGGAAGCATAGTGAAGCGGCTCCTGATTTTCGCCAAGCAGCGCTGTCAGCTCATCATGAACGATCTTGACCAGCTGATCTCCCGGCTGCACCGAATTCAGGACATCCGCACCGCGCGCCTTGTCACGCACATTGTTCAGAAAGTCCTTGACTACCTTATAGTTGACATCGGCTTCCAGAAGCGCAAGACGCACCTCCTTGAGCATGTCCTCCATATTGGCATCCGTCAGTTTGCCTTTTCCGGCAATGTTGCGCATTGCCTTTGTCATCCGTTCACTTAATGAGTCAAACGCCATAGATGTTTCTCCCTAACCCGGTTATTTTAGCATAACGCCTCTTTCAGGAAATCATTTGTATAATGGTTTCCATATGACGCTGAGTAATTTCCATATCCGTACAACCACGGCCTTCAAGTCCAATCTCATTTCCCTGCGGGCCGCCCTTCCACTGAGTGAAGAAAAACATCCCGCCCGCATCCTGCTGTCATACATGCTTGCAGAAGCGTGTCAGGCCTTTCCCAACAAACGGGCCATGCAGAAGGAAGTCGATGACCTTTACGGCGGCGATCTTTCCATCGGCATCGAGAAGATCGGTCTGAGCGAAAATCTGCGCCTCGAACTGTGCGCCCCGGACCGCCGCTTTCTTTCCGAAGATCCTCTGGAAGAACAGTTCCGCTTCCTGAACGCACTGTATTATCATCCCCTCTTTACGCCGCAGTCATTTGAAGAATGCCGCACACGTCTGCTCATGAACCGGGCCATGGCGCTCGATGATCCTTTGAGCGACGCCATCGACCGCGCCAACCGCCTGTTCAATGACCTGCCCCAGCGCACTTCTTCACCATTGGAAGAAGCGTTTCAGAAATTGACTCTGCAGGATGTCGAGAACAGCTGGAAGGAATTTCTTTCGTCTGCCCGCATGGATCTGACCGTCATCGGGCCAGGCGACCCTCAGCGCATCCATTCACTGGCCGAAACATATTTCCACGACACCCTCAGCCAGCTGCCCCTGACGATCTGCACACGGGCGGAAACCAGGATGCCGAAGATCCGTCGCAATCAGAAGGACACCATTCAGAGCGCTCTGGTTCAGATGTATACAACCGACTGCGACATGAGTGATCCGGATATGCCGGCCCTGATGCTCACCAACGGCATGCTTGGAGCGCTGCCTGTTTCCCTGCTGTTTCAGGAGGTCCGCGAACATCACAGCCTCTGCTATGCGATCAGCTCCGACAACCACGTATATGAAGGAACGCTGTCCATTGAAGCGACGATGGCGGGCGAACATATCGATCCGGCGCGGAAACTGATTGACCGCCAGATTGAACGGCTGAAAACCGGTGACTTCAGCGACGAGGCTTTTCTCAGTGCCAAGCGGCTGTACACGGCCAGCTGGCGCGGCTCCCTGGATTCTATCAGTGCCCAGGCAAGGGAAGAATATGTCGCATCCCTTCTGAAGCGGCCGGACTTTGCCAGCGAAACCATCGCGGCTTTTGAACGAGTCAGCCGTCAGGACGTCATGCATGCGGCGAGGAAGCTGAAGCCGGCGGCGGAAGAGATTCTGGAAGGAGTATCACATGATTGAGCATCGTGAAGAAGATCTTCAGGAAACCTGGTACAGCACCGTCCTTTCCAACGGCCTGAATGTCGTTCTGTTCTGCAAACCGCTGTTTGTAACTTCGTGTGCCATTCTGGCTGCTCGCTGCGGCTCCTTTGATCATATTCTGGAAGATGACCAGGGCCACCGGATCACCCTCCCCTACGGGACCGCCCACTTTCTTGAACACAAAATGTTTGAAAGCCGCGGCAGCGACGCAATGAATGAATTTTCCCTGCTTGGCGCTTCGGTCAATGCATGGACATCGATGGAGGAAACAGCCTATTACTTTACGAGTCAGGATTCGGATATCTCCGCCCCGCTGCGGCTGCTGCTGAAGCTGGGACAGAGCTTTGACATCAGCCCGGATTCCGTCGAAAAGGAAAAAGGCATCATCCTGGAGGAACTGCACAGCTACCAGCAGGATCCGGATACCTGCCTGATGCAGGAAACGATGCGCTCCCTGTATCGCAAACATCCGATCCGCGAAGATGTTACCGGAACCGATGAATCGATCAAACAGATGACGCGTGACGATCTCTGGCAGCTGTTTCAGGCTGACTACCATCCTTCTCAAATGGTGCTGGTCATCGTTTCGCCTATGGATCCGGGCAGTCTTCTTGCGTTGATCGAAAAAGAGGAACAGCAGTTTTCCTTCCCTTCCAGGCTGCCAATGCACCGGATCATTGAACCGGAACAGGATCCTGTCATTGCTGAAAAGACGCTTCACATGGATACGCATACGCCCCGGCAGATGCTTGGCTATCGCCTCAGACTTCCGGCCGGCAGTGCAAAAGAGGCCCTGGAACAGGAATGGCGGATACGAATGATCCTGGAGAGCGTGTTTACGCCACTGAATCCACAGTATCAAAGCTGGATTGATGAAGGAAAAATCTCGCCGCTCTTCGGTTGGGATCTGAGCATTGAGAAAAATCTGAGTTATCTTACGTTCTTCGATGAAACGGCGGCGGATGATTTCCAAAACTTCATTGCCGCAGAGATGACCTCGATCCGGGGCAATGGTGTCGATGAACAGCTTCTGAAACAGCTGAAGAAGCGGGCCCTTGGCGACGCCATCCAGAATTTCAATGATCCCGTTTCCATGGCAATGAGTGCACTGGAGGGTGAGCTGGAAGGTGTATCCATGTTTGAGGAACTTGCCATCGTGCGCAATCTCAGCTCTGCTCAGTGCATGCGTGCATTTGCGAATCTGGATCTTTCGGACGTGACGCTGACCAGAATTCTTCCGGACTGACGCATTGACCGCTTCCTGGACACTTTGTTCAAAGTGAACATCTTCATGAGCCGATTCTGAGACTTTGGGACGGTTCCGGTGGTTTGTCGTACACAGATTTCCCTGCAATACTGTTCCTACGTAACAGCGAGGAGGAAGAAATCTATGAACAGTTGCGTATTAATCGGCCGCATCAAGGAAACACCGAGCATCACAACCACTCCCAAGGGAAACTCCATTGCCAAGATGGTACTGGAAGTTGACCGCAATTTCCGCAACGAGGACGGCAGCCTGAGTGCCGACCTGTTTCAGGTCACCTTATGGCGCGGCATCGCAGAGGAATGCGCAGCGCTGTGCAGAATCGGAGACTGGATCAGTATCCGCGGACGTCTGGAAGGCAGCACCTATGAAAAAAACGGCACGCAGCGTTTCAGCGCCGGTGTCGTTGCCGAAAAAGTCGAATATCTGACGCGCCGTCAGGAAGTGGCGCCGGTACTCTGACCGTCTCAATCATGGTCCCTGCGGGGACCATTTTCTTTTTCCTGTTTGTTATTTTTTCCTTGCCTTCTTTTTCTTCTTCGGTTTTTCTTCCGTTTCATCAAGGCCGAGATCTTTCAGAAGATCCTGCTTGTAACCGTCAAATTCGGCAAGCCGCTCCCTGGTGACGACAGGGTATTGAGGATTCATGTCCTCCAGCACGGAGAGAATGATTTCCGATACGACATAGCGCATATACCACTTATGGTCCGCCGGAATAACATACCATGGCGCCGTCCTGGTTGCGGTCGCATTGATCGCATCCGCAAAGGCATCCTGATAGGCATCCCAGTACTTCCGCTCCTCGTAGTCGCCGCCGTTGAACTTCCAGTTCTTCTCCGGTTCCTCGATGCGGGCAAGGAAACGCTTTGCCTGTTCCTTCTTGGACACATTCAGGAAGAACTTCACCGTGCGCACACTGTTGTGATACAGATAGGTCTCAAAGTTGACGATGTCCTGGCAACGGTGTTCGATTACATGGTCATTGTCGATGCGGTCCGCATGGGCCTGCGATTCATACAGCTTCTTCACTTTGCCGATCAGCACATCTTCATACTGGGAACGGTTGAAGATGGCGATTTCGCCCTTGGCAGGCACTTTCTGTTCAATGCGCCAGAGAAAGTCATGGGCAAGTTCCGTGGAAGACGGTGACTTGAAGGCCGCCTCATATACGCCATGCGGCGAGAGACACTGCAGAACGCCCTGAATCGTCCCATCCTTTCCGGCCGCATCCATGGCCTGAAACAGGAAGATGACCCCTTCTTTCTTTTCTGCATAGAGCCGCCGCTGCAGCTCATCAATCCTGCTGAGATTTTCCTGCATGTGGGAAAGCGCCTTGTCCCTATCCCTGCATAACGAAGTATCATCCGGCTTGATGTCTCCACGGTGATAGACCCGGGAACCGTTGTATTCATATGGGTTCTTCATTTGTTTCTGCCTCTTTTCCAGACTCCATTGTACAGAAAATGGCGCCGCTCAGCGCCCTTCCTTTGCAATATCACGTCTAGCCCGTCTCAGATCTTTCCTGATTGCACTGCAGTTATGCGTGCAGGATCCATAGGAACTGCAGCCGGAACAGTCTTCCAGACCATGTTTCTTGACGGAAATCAATGCCAGCACCAGCAGAACGCCGATGACAGCGAGAATGACAATATCAGCCATAGACTGCCTCCTTGTCCGCTCTTATTCTTGCAAAGCTTTTCCCCGGAGTCAATTAGTTTGAACTAACTTTTCTGATTTTTTAGCGTTTCAACTGCTTCAGGAATCATGACCGCCCGTAAAACGGGCGGTTTGTCCTAAGCCTATAAGGCTTTATTACTAGCCAGCGTCTTAAGGCGCTGGCTTTCGCATCTTCAATGTTCAAGCCACGATTGCAGTTTAACTCTCTCGCATGCCCGTTAAACGGGCTCTTTTACTCATGGCTTCGCTGTTATCTTCCGATTCGGATTCGGCTTTCTGTTTTCTTTATCCTCTCCGAATGGATCTTCATATTCCTTTACGCTTAACTGTTATGTAATGGCCGATGTCAAGTGATAAATTAAGGTGCTCTGAAAAAACTTCTGTTGGTATGCTTGATCATCAACGATCCTCTTCTGTTAATTCTTCTTTTGCGGCTGGAGTGATAATCAACCGGATCAAGGGCACGGGGAAAGAGCTCCGAATGTAACAGTTCGCGGTACTTAGCCATTCTGTTATACGTGTATCAGGGATCAGCTGCTCATCCCACCCCACAGGCCAATGGTTTCGCCGCCAGCTCTGCTGTCTTAAATCGTGGTTCACAAGGAGTATCTGTGCCGTAAAAGTTAGATCGCAGATAGCTGAACCGTCCAGTTGCTCCGGCGGCTCTTTCCCGATACCCTCGATGCCCGTCTGTATCTGGTTATTTCCTGTTTCTGAAATCAATATACTGTGCTTCTCAAATCCTTATCCATGCAGGCAGGTAATCATGCGAGTGCTGTGTGAATGTTCCCGGTCATCATTCCCCAGATAAAACACGCAAGTTCCCGCGCTACCGCAGTGACTGCCTTATTGTGAGATTTCTTATTGGTGAGGACAAGCTTGTAATATCTCTTTCTCAGCCGCTCGTTGGCTTTATCTGCGTAGGCAATCACGGCTTCTTCACATCCTTCCTGGCGTTTCTTCAGTGCTGCGGATTTGCTTTGCCGTGCCCTTGAGAATGATTGCGACGCTTCGACCAGAAGCCGCCGCAGAAAGGTATTTCCCTGCCTGGTGATCGGAAGAGCAGTGTTGTGATCGCCACTGTCCAGCCGGCCGGAAACCAGTCCAAGGAATGACGCAAATCCCTTTGCTTTAATGAATCTGCTGAAGTCTCCAATCTCAACGATCAGCGCCAGTGCCGTGATTTCTTTGATCCCTTTGAAGCAGATGAGCTTATGTACTTTCTCGCGGTACTTATCTGTTTCTGCAATTTCGACGATCCTCGCATCCAGCTGGGTAAGCTTTTCTACAGCGTGCTCATAAGACAGCAGATATTCATCCAGCGTCTCCTTCAGCACGCCTGTGAGCGGCAGCGAATTCAGCCAATTCAGATGTTTCTGCGTCCAGTAATTTCTGCCTTCCGTATAGTGATATCCATGCCTGTGGCAGAGGGCACAGATCTGCTGCTTGATTCTCTTCAATGCCTGTTTGTGATCTGTTCTCATGCGGATGAAATCACGGACGGCTTCATCCTCTTCATCAGGAACGTATACTGCTTTGTATTGATTGTTCTTAAGGCTCTCAGCGATCGCAATGGCGTCACGCTTATCCGTCTTTACTTTCCTGCGGCGATTGACCTCGGTACCTACAATTGTTGAAGGAGCCATGACTACACACTCGATCCCACGATCCTTCAGCTGCCTGTAGAGTTGGAATCCCAGGCATCCGGCTTCATATCCAACAATGATTTTGGCATCATCCCCATGCTGTTTAGTGATCGCATTGCAGTATTTGATGATGCTTTCAACGGATGGGGAATAAGTGTTAACGTTAGTGGCCCGGAGATCATCCTTCCCCCAGGTAGCCAGTGTGAAATTGGTGGTGTGTGCGTCGATTCCTACGTTGTATACTGTCATTGTAATGGCCTTCCTTTCTTGTATGAGTGCAACTTCCCTCTGCTTTGTAGACCAACATAAGTATATTGGGATGATCCTCGGTGCTACAAGTTGAGGGAGGCCATTACATATTTGTCATAGTTAAATGAAAATGTCCCACACGTGATCAAATGAAAATGTCCCATTGATTTCAAGGCATTCGGGGACTAATGCATTCATCTGGAGGTGATCCAGATGAAGAAAGAAAAAGATAAAGTTAAAGCTCTAAAACTACTGGAACAAAGGGATTCGAACCCTAAGATTACTTGTCAATGGATAGCTGATCAATGTGGATACAGCCGGAAGCAGATTGAGCGATTGTCAGCCGAGAGAAAGATAAAAGATACGTCTGCTATTCTCACTCACGGCAATACCGGAAGAAAGCCGGTAACCACTGCCTCCGACCAAGAGATCAGGTACCTTGAGGATTTAAAGAAGACGTATCCGTCAATCACCATAGCACAGTTCAGAGACATCTATCTTGAAGATGTCATTACAAACAAAGACAAGGAAGCCGATGTTGTGAGGTATGGATTGAAGAACCGCAGCAAGACCTGGTTCCGCGATCTGTTTGTAAGGGAAGGATGGACGTCTCCTGTAGAGAAGCCAGGCCGGACAGATGGTACACGCGTCACGCATTCAACAAGAGCCCCGAGAGACCATATGGGAGAGCTGGTGCAGATTGATGGAACGCCCTACGACTGGTTCAATGATGGCAGAGCTTACGCCCTTCATCTTGCGGTTGACGATGCCAGTACCGAGGTTCTTGCGGGATACTTCATGGCTGAAGAATGTGCGCGTGGATACGCCCGTATGATGAAGCTTGTTCTGGAGAATTACGGCATTCCGGAAGCACTGTATTCAGACAAGTTCTCAGTCTTCCGCAGCGTCAAAGCCGGAACACCAACGCAGTTTGCCAGCATGATGAATAAGCTTGGCATCACTATGATCTTCGCAAATTCAGCTCAGGCCAAGGGACGCGTTGAACGTTATAACGGTACGGCACAGATGCGGCTTCCGAATGACCTGATCCGATGGAAGGTACCCCACAACTATGATTACCTCAATGACTGGTTCAACAAGAAATACAGGCTTTACCTGAATGCGAAATTCTCATATCCGGTAAAGGATCCACATGAGCTGTTCACTCCGGTACCCTTTGATTTCAACTATTCAGAAGTCTTCAGAGCAGAATATCAGAGGCAGATCAGGAACGATGTGTTCTCCATGGGGAACTGCTTATATACCCCGGTGACAAGCAATGGAGAGATTGTTCACCTCAGCCAGAAGCAGAACATTACTGTTTACATAGACGCAATTACAGATGAGATCTACATCGAAAGATACGGAAAACATTACACATGCATGAAGGTTGGAGAACGGAAGCGTGACAATTACTACACGGTAAGTAACGAGAAGGAACTTCAGAAGGTACTCAATGAAATGAACGCGAATAAAAACAAATGATTGTTACGTTTCAGAAGTTTCTAACAAGATGGGACATTTTCAAAAAATCTTAACAGAGGCCATTACATATTGTCTTATCTTTTGCGATATCTGCACTTTCCTGTTCACGGATATATTTGCGTATTGTGGATTCATTGATCCCCACTGTGCTCACATAGTATCCTTCCGCCCAAAAATGTCTGTTCCCATATTTGTATTTCAGGTTCGCATGCTTATCAAAAATTTCAAGCGAGGACTTTCCTTTGAGGTATCCCATGATCTGTGATACCGAGTACTTTGGAGGGATGCTCAAAAGAAGATGTACGTGGTCGGGCATCAGATGCCCTTCCAGAATCTCCACTCCTTTGTATTTGCACAGCCGTTTTATGATATCCCGGATATCTGAGCGCAGTTGATTGTAAATTACTTTTCTTCTATACTTCGGAGTGAACACGACATGATATACGCAGTAATATTTCGTGTGAGCTAATGAATCATATTTGTTAGCCGTATTTGGCACCTCATTCTTTCTAGAATCGTGACTTGGACAATCACCATTCTAGATAGATGGGGTGCTTCTTTCTATAAGAAGCACCGGCCCTCCTCCCGCATAGCGGGAGGTTTTCTGTTTCGCACCTCTTCGGTGCTCAACAGCGCTCCTACGCACAAGAAGAAGAGCAGCCAGGCTCAGTCCTGGCTGCTCTCATCACGCTTAATATATACATCCCTTGGCTTGGAACCCTGGGCAGGTCCAATGACACCTTCCTGCTCCAGTTCATCGATCATCCGGGCTGCACGGTTGTACCCGATGCCGAAGCGGCGCTGCAGAAGCGATGTTGACGCTTTCTGCGACTGGATCACATAGTCACGCACTTCTTCCAGAAGCGGATCCTCATCGGCGCCGGCAACACCGCCGACATCACCTTCGCCGTCATTGACCCCTTCCAGACGCACGAAAGAATCATCCCACATCGGAATCGCTTCATCGCTGACGAAGTCCGTAATGCGCTGAACTTCCTCATCCGTCACAAACACACCCTGCACACGGACCGGGCCGCTGGCTCCGATCGGCATATACAGCATGTCACCATTTCCCAGCAGACGCTCAGCTCCGCCATGGTCCAGAATTGTCTTCGAATCGATGGCACTGGAGACCGCAAAGGCGATGCGGCTCGGAATATTGGCTTTAATGACACCGGTAATGACATCGACCGACGGACGCTGCGTCGCTACGATCAGATGAATGCCGGCCGCACGGGCAAGCTGGGTAATCCGCTGAATGCTCGATTCCACTTCCTTGCCTGCTACAGCCATCAGATCCGCCATCTCGTCCACGATCACGACAATGAACGGCATCTTCTTGGGCTTTGGCGAACCATCGGCCGGATCGTCCATGGTCTCCACCATCTTATTGAATCCCTGGATGTTACGAACACCCGCCTTGGAGAACATATCATAACGGTCTTCCATGATCTTGACGATGACCTTCAGCGCATTGCTTGCCTTGGTCGGATCATTGATGACCGGGCCGATCAGATGCGGAACCTTCTGATACGGCGTAAATTCCACCTTCTTCGGATCGACCAGCAGAAGCTTCACATCATCCGGCTTCGTCCGCAGCAGCAGCGAGCAGATGATCGAATTCATGCATACCGATTTACCCGAACCGGTGGCACCCGCAATCAACAGATGCGGCATCTTGTCCAGACGGCACGTCACCGTCGATCCCATCAGATCCTTGCCAAGCAGCACAAGCAGCGGCTGATCCTTCTCCTTTTCAGGAATCTGACCGATCAGCTCCCGCATCTTTACAGGAACCGCCTTCACGTTCGGAACCTCAACGCCGACGGCATTATGACCCGGGATCGGCGCCTCAATGCGCACATCCCGTACCGCCAGCTGCATCTTGATATCATCTGCCAGGCCAAGAATACGGGAAACCTTCACATTGGCATCCGGACGGATCTCAAATTTCGTTACCGCCGGACCAATATGGGTATCAATCAGCCGCGCCTCAATATCGAAGTTGCGCAGCACCTGAATCAGCTGCGTTCCCTTCTGAGCAGCCGCTGCCGCATTGGGATCATTGCGGTCCTTTGGAGGCAGCGGATCCAGCGTACGCAGCGGCGGAAGCTGATACGGCCTGTTTTTCTTCATACCGTTGGCATACACGGCGCCTTCATTTTCGGTCGGCTGCGTATATACCTTCGTGTCCACCGGCTGCGAAGTTGCGGCCGGATTGCGGTTTTCAAGACTTGAAACGGCAGATGCAGGTTCCGAAGCTTCTTCGGGTTTCACCGGTGCTGGTTCTTCATTCTTTGCAGGTTCAACGTGCGTTTCAGGCTGTACAGGAATCATCTGTGTACGATCCACAAGATCATCCACCGAAATGAAGATCGACGGATCCGAAGGAATCGCATCATGAACAATCTCTGTCAGATTCAGAGGCTCCTTCGCAGCCGCAAGATCCGATGCGTCCGGCGCATCCGCCCGTATATCAAAAGGATCCTGCGGGTGCGCCTTAGTCAGCTGGACAGGAGCGCTGTTCTCCTGCTCCGGCTGGGCCTGAACAGAAGGTTCCCTGTCACCGTCCGCAAGGATATTGGCCATTGTAGTCGCAGCCGGCCCGCTGACGGGCTCTTCTTCCTCTTCGGTTGGCTGCTCTGCCTTTTTCTTATGCAGGAAGGAAAACAAAGGCTTATGTTCCTTTACAGAAGCGGGAGCTGTTTCCTCAACCTCCGCTTCATCGTCATCATCGTCATCGTCGCCGTCATCGATCTCTTCGGTCGTTGAAAGATAGCTCATGATCGCTGAGAATGCATGCTTGTATACATCCAGATTTACCAGCAGCAATGCGGCGATAATGAAAAGTACAACGATGATCAGAATCGTACCGACATAGTCAAATGCCGTCGTCGTCAGGCTCAGCAGAAAACTTCCGCAGAAGCCACCGCCAAGATCCATAGTCGAAGCGCCTGAAAAAACAGCACCGGTTTCATCAATAAAATTCTGCAGCAGGTCCATTCCCTTCAGGGAAGAATCCCTGCCCGGACCATAGGAAGCTGTCAGAAGAACTGCCATCGCAATCAGAAACACCGCCGTCGGATTATTACTGACGGCGGAATCCGGGCGCTGACTGTTGATCATGGAGATCAGAATCTGCGCCACAATGATCGCAAGAATCAATGCATACACACGGCCAAAGAGATACTGGCACACGCGATTCAGATACAGGCCCACTATGCCCATCCGCGAATAGGCGATGATCATGATCGCCGCCAGAACGACCACCCAGATGATCCGTTTCAACTGCTCATTCTGAAGCTGTTCCGCTTTGGTCTGTCTGCCTCTGCCCTTTTTCTGTTTCGTTGTTGTTTTCTTCTTTGCCATGAAGCGCCTTATTACTCGGCCGCATTGATTTCAATAATTGCCGGCAGGATCATCGGCCGCTTACCTGTCGTCTTCAGAACATAACGGGCAATCTTCTCCCGCGCCGCAGCCCGGCACTCCAGATTGTCATAGTGTCCCGACGCAACGGCTTCTTTGATCGTATTTTCCATAATATTGCCGATTTCCTGAATAATGTAGTCCGCATCCTTCAGATAAATGACGCCGCGGCTCTGCACATCCGGTCCCCCGATCACTTCCTTCGTCGCATGGTTTACCACCACGCCGATCACGATCGCGCCTTCCGTCGAAAGCAGCTCACGATCCTTCAGAACCATTCCCTGCGCATCCAGGGAATCCGAACCGGAAACCATCACATTATCACTCGGCACCGTATCGTAGGAACGCGCCAGCTGACCGTTTTCAATCGTAGCCACCTGCCCGTTCTCAAGAACGATAATGTTATTGGCCGGATATCCCATATCCAGCGCAATGTTCGCATTGGAAATCAGCTGCCGATACTCGCCCTTGACCGGAACGTAATACTGCGGATTCAGAAGATAGACCATCATCTTCAGATCCTCGACCGACGCATGCATCGAGAACGCACGGCGCGCATCGACCGCATACACATTATCGGTCTCCTTGTAGAGGTCGTCCTCCATCTGTGCCTCATCCTTTTCCGTTCCCGGAACGGCCGGCGAAGCGACGATCACGGTATCCGTCGAGCGAAGCTGAATCGTCTCATCTTCACGCGAGGCAATCTTGTGCACCTTGCGGAAAACCGTTGATCCCGTGCCGCCAATGATGATGACGACATTATCCAGATCATTGTTGAAATTGGACGGCGCAATCTCCAGGCCGACCGGCATCCGGTAATAGCCAAGATCCGCCATATCACGCATCAGATTGCGAAGCTCATCGTCATAGATCATGACCTTGCGGTTGAAGCGGCTCGCCAGTTCGATGATTTCGATCACGCGATACATGTTTTGCGAATAGGCAGTAACCACAATTCTTCCCTTCGCATCTTCGAAGTACGGAAGAATCTGATCCGTAATCCGGTGGTTCGGAGACGAATGACCCGGACGCGTCGAACCGACCGACTCCGTCATCAGCGCCAGAATGCCGCGATGACCAAGCTCCGTAATCTCACTCATACCGAACTTGAAGGCTTCCATCTTCATATCGTAGTCAACGACGAACTCCGACGAATAGACAACGTAGCCATCATCGGTCTTGATTGCGACACCGAAGCCGTCCGCAATCGACTGCGTCGTACCGAAGGTACGGATCTCTGTCGATCCGATCTTGAAATTGTTGCCGCGGCGGACACGGTTGATCGTATAGTCCTTCAGACCCGCCTTGCGCGCCTGACGCTCAAAGATACGTGCCGTCAACGGTGCCATGTACAGCGGCACCTTGATCGTACGCACAAGATCGACCAGCGCACCCATCACATCATCATGACCATGGGTAATGATGACTCCCTTGATCTGACTCTGATGATCCACCAGATACTGAAAATCCGGAATGATCTTCTCAACACCGAGGTTCTCACCTTCCGGATAGCGAAGACCGCACTCAATAACGAAAATATCCTCATTGTTTTCGACGACATACATATTCTTGCCGTCTTCGTCAAGCCCACCGAGAGCGAACAGACGAACTTTGCTCATAAATGATATGTTCCTCAACTTTCTATTGGAGAATGAGACAAACGAAATGGAATTGAACACCCATATTATAGACGAAACTCATTCAATCGCGACACCATCCAGCGAAAAGGATTTTGCCCCCGTGATCTTCACCTGCACAATGTCACCGGCCTTCACATTCCTGCCCGTGAAGTTCACCAGCTTGAACTCACGGCTGTAGCCCGCCAGCACATCGGCCCGCTTCTTCGAAGGCCCTTCACAGAGCACCTCCAGCGTCCGGTTCAGATAGTTCTGATTGTTTTCGTACGCCCAGTGGTTGATGTGCCTGTTCAGCTCCTGCAGACGCTCTTCCTTCACATGACGCGGAACATCATCCTCCATCGCTGCCGCCGGCGTCCCTTCACGCGGCGAATAGATGAAGGAATAAACCTGATCAAACCGGCAGTAGTCCACCAGATCCAGCGTCTTCTGAAACTCCTCATCGCTTTCCTGCGGAAACCCGACGATCAGATCCGTACTGAAGGTCATCGAAGGAATCTTCGCCTTCATCGTATCGAACAGTTCCTTGTAATGCTCGATCGTATAGCCGCGGTTCATCCGCTGCAGCACCGTATCGCTTCCCGACTGTACCGCCAGATGCAGGGAAGGCATGATGTTCTCATAATCACGCATCGCATCAATCGTCGTCTCTGAATAGTCACGCGGATGCGAAGAATCAAAGCGGATCCGGCGGATCCCCGTCTGTGCCGCCGCAATCAGCAGCTTCGTAAAACCGTCTTCAATGCGGAGATCCTTGCCCCAGCTGTTGACATTCTGTCCCAGCAGCATCACTTCTTTTCCGCCCCGCTGCTCAAACTGCCTGATCTCATCGAGAATGTAGGGCATCAGACGCGAACGCTCCTTGCCCCGGGTATAGGGAACGATACAGTACGTACAGAATTTATCGCACCCGTAGGCAATATTGACAAATCCTTTGATCACACTGGAACGATTCACCGGCAGATCTTCAACGATGCCGCCCTGCTCGCTCTTGACTTCAATCGCTTTCTCGCCCCGCATCGCCTTTGCCAATAGCCGCGGCAGCGCGTCAAGATTATGGGTTCCAAACACCAGATCCACCTGACGATAGGTCTTCAGAATCGCCTCAACGACGCTCTCCTCCTGGGCCATACATCCGCACAGCGCAAGGATCTTCTCCGGATGCTGCTGCTTCCATGGCTTCAGAGTACCGATTTCACCGAACACATGTTCCTCTGACGTTCCCCGCACCGCACACGTATTGAAGATCAGAACATCCGCACTCTTCTCATCAGCTGCGCGCTGAAAGCCCATGGCCTCCAGCAGCCCCGCAATTGTCTCACCATCACGCACATTGGCGGCACATCCATAGGTACGGATAAAATAGGTTTTCCCTTTTCCAAGATCAAGCGCATCCTCATCAAGCATAAACTGAGAACGCTCAACGGACTTTGCCCGCTTTCCTTCCTGCGCATGATCCGGAAGAATAAATGTATTGTCTCTCATAGATAGCCGCCCCATTATAACCCAAAAAGAAAACCGGCAGTGCCGGTTTTCCCTTGAACCCCGATTTCCTTACTTAACAGAGATAGCAGATACCGGGCATGTGCCGATGCATGTATGGCAGTCGATGCATGTAGCTTCATCGCACTGAGACTTGCCATCCGCATCCAGCGATAACGCAGTGACCGGGCAGACTGTTGTGCAAGCGCCGCAGCCGATGCAGAGATCCTTATCAACCTGAACTGGCATTTCTATGTCCTCCTGTCCCACATTATAGCGCAAAATAAAGCCCTGCTCACGCAGGGCGTTCCTGAATTCTTGTTATTTTCACTGCCCGTTGCGTCGCATCATCTACATCGATCAGAACGCCGCAGATCATGGCCGGCTCCTGGGACGGTGTAAATTTCGCAGCTTCACCGTTTTTACGGCGGATCAGCTCATCCGTATCACGGCCAAGCACCGAATCAAACGAGCCGCACATGCCGGCGTCCGTGATATAGGCACAGCCATGAAAAATCTGCTCATCTGCCGTCTGCACATGTGTATGCGTCCCGATGACTGCCGTCACCTGATCCGCAAACAGATGGAAGAACAGTTCCTTTTCCCCGGTCGCTTCCGCATGCAGATCAATGAAAATTACATCCGCACACCGCTGAAGCTCAGGCATCAGCCGCCGCATCGTCACCACAGGATCCTCTGTCGCAACGTCCATATAGACCTGCCCCAGAAGATTGACAACCGCAACCCGCACACCCTTCACACTGCGCACCAGCCAGCCCTGACCGCCCGCAGCAGGCTCCAGGTTCACCGGCCGCACCAGATCCGTACATTCATTCAGATGATCCAGAATCTCATGCTTCGAAAACGCATGATTGCCAAGCGTAACCACATCCACGCCATCATCCTTGAAAGCACGGTAGATACGGGCCGTAATGCCCTTGCCATGGGCGGCATTTTCACCATTGACAATGGTGAAATCCGCCCCGCAGCTCTGCTGCAGTGCCTTTAACCGAAGGGATACAGCCTGCCGTCCGCTCTTTGCGACAACATCGCCGAGAAAAAGAATCTTCATCGTTTACTGGGCTACTTCCTGCACACGTACCTCACGGATCAGTGTGATCTTGATCTGACCCGGATAGGTCATCTCACTCTCCACCCGATCCTTGATGTCGTGGGCGATTTTGGTCATACGTTCATCGTTGACCTTTTCCGGCTGAACCATGATGCGTACCTCACGACCCGCCTGGATCGCAAATGCCTTATCGACGCCATCGAAGCTCTTGGCAATTTCCTCCAGCTTCTCCAGACGCTCAATGTAGTTCTCCATTGATTCAAAGCGTGCACCCGGACGCGCAGCGCTCAGCGTATCTGCCGCCGCTACCAGAACCGCAATGATATCTTCCGGCTCCTTGTCACCATGGTGCGACTCGATTGCATTCACAACGATCGCATTCTCGCCATACTTCTTGGCAACCTTTGCGCCAAGCTCCACATGGCTGCCTTCCTGCTCGAAGTCAACAGCCTTGCCGATATCATGCAGAAGACCTGCCCGCTTCGCAAGCTGCTGATTCAGGCCCAGCTCCGCCGCCATGATGCCGGCAAACGTAGCGACTTCCATCGAATGCTGAAGAACATTCTGACCATAGCTGTACCGGTAGCGCAGCGTACCGACAAGACGCGTCAGCTCCCTGTTCATCCGGTTGATGCCCAGCTGGAAGATCGCCTCATCGCCGATCTTCATAATGGACTCATCCAGCTCCTTGGTTACCTTATTTACTACTTCTTCAATGCGGCCCGGCTGAATACGGCCATCCTTCATCAGGATTTCCAGCGACTGCCGCGCAATCTCACGGCGTACCGGGTTGAAGCACGAAATGGTGATCGCATCCGGCGTATCGTCAATGATCAGGTCAACGCCCGTCGCCTGCTCGATCGCCTTGATGTTGCGGCCCTCACGGCCGATGATGCGTCCCTTCATATCTTCATTGGGAAGCGTCACAACTGAAACCGTACGGTCAATGGTCTCTTCCTGACTGTAGCGCTGAATGGCTGTCGCAATGATATTGCGCGCCTGGTCAGCTGCCCGCGACTGCGCAATTTCATCCTGCTCATGCAGGTAAGCGGAGATTTCCTTCTCACTCTTCTTGGCGACCGCATCCATCAGCTCCTTCTTCGCATCTTCCTGCGAAAGAGAGGCGGTCCGTTCCAGGACCTCGATCTGACTGTCGATCTTCTGCTGAAGATCCGCTTCCATTTTGCTGATATTTGCCAGTTTTGCGTCCGCAAGTCTGCCCTTTTCATCGAGCTTCTTTTCCTTAGCGGTCAGATTTTCCTCACGTACTGAAAGACGATCCTGGTCACGGTTCAGACGGTTTTCCATCTGCTGAATCTTGTTTTCGCGATCCTTGATCTCCTTGTCAGCCTGCTGACGCAGATCAAATGCCGCCTTCTGGCCATCGATCTGTGCCTGCTTGACAATGGTATCTGCCTTGGACTTGCTTTCTTCCAGGATGGAGTCTGCCTCGATCTTGGCTTTATCCAGTCCTGCCTTGCTGGAAATCATCATGATGACGATTCCAACAACAATTCCGACAATACCAGCTAAAATGAGAAATCCGTAATTCATAGATTCTCCTCCATTTTCTCTGATATCGTAACTAACTGAGATTGCTCTCGATAAATATTATACCGCACAGCCGGTTGTTCTCAAGAAAGGAAAAGCGCATCCCCGCCTAGAGAATGCGCTTCGTACCATGATATGCAAACGCCAGAAAATCCGGTCCCACATGGGCACAGATCGTCGGCCCCACAGCCAGAATTTCAAAGTCTGCCTTCGCCAGCTGCGGATACATTTCCTTCACAACCGGAATCAGTTTCTCACCATCTTCCGGATCATCGGCCGTCTCAATGAGCACCGGCTCATCTGCCGTATACGGAGCCAGATCCTTTGAAGCCTCCTCCAGCATCCGCTTGATTGCCCGCTTTCTCCCATGTGCCTGTTCAAAGGCAATCAGCTTTCCCTCACAATCCACATACAGCTCCGGCTTGATTGCAAGAATCGTTCCCAGAAGCGCCGAAGCATTCGACAGCCGTCCGCCCTTGCGTAGCCACGTCAGATCTTCAACCATGAAGCGGTGAATATACTCCAGCTTATGAGCCTCGCCCCAGGCAATCAGATCCCCATAGGACGTACCCGCCTCATGACGACGCACCAGTTCCCGCACAAAAAGATTGAGACCCGCCGTAATGCAGTAGCTGTCCATGAAATAGATCCTACGCTCCGGATACTCCGAACGGATCTGTTCCAGAGCCTTTTCACAGTTTGATACCGATGAGGAGATCGCCCGCGACATATCCACATAGATGATGTCCTTCCCCCGCATCAGAAGCTTCGAAAAAAAGTTGTAATACCCAAAGACCGAAATGGCAGACGTATGAACCATCTTCCCCGCCCGCATCTCTTTATATACAAAGTTTCGCGTCGCACTCGTACAGTCATCCTGGTATTCCTGTCCGTCAATGGAGAACGAATAGGAAACAAACGGAACATCATGGCAGGCCAGCCACGACGCATCAATATCACAAGTGGAAGCCGTCGCAATCAAATAGTTACTCATCAATATCTGTTCCTTCACCTGTCAGCTTATTATAAACAGTCAATGACAGGAAGCAAAAGCAAGGAGGACACTGCAATACAGAATCCTCCCCTTTGTTTCATTGCCTTATTCCTGATTTGCCGCTGTCGCAGCGTCGGTTTCGCCGTCCTTCTTGAAGAGGATTTCACGCAGCTGCTGCGTCAGTTCGGCATCGATTTCCGGATGCGCCCGCAGCCACGCCCGCGTCGCCGCGAGACCCTGGCCGACCTTTTCCCCCTTGTAGGAGAACCATGCGCCGGCCTTTTCCAGAAGCTCATGTTCCACCGCCAGCGTAATCACCTCATCCACATGCGAAATTCCTTCGCCATAAATCATGTTCACAACAGCCGTACGGAACGGCGGCGCAACCTTGTTCTTGACAACCTTGATCTTCACAACGTTGCCATAGGCATCCTGCCCGTCCTTCAGCGTCTCCGAACGTCTCACATCCAAACGCACCGAAGCATAGAACTTCAGCGCCCGGCCGCCCGGCGTCGTCTCCGGATTTCCGAACATCACGCCGACCTTTTCACGCAGCTGGTTGATGAAGATTGCCGTCGTCTGCGAATGATTCATGACGCCGGCCAGCTTGCGCATCGCCTTTGACATCAGACGTGCCTGCAGACCGACCGAACTGTCACCCATCTCGCCATCCAGCTCCGCCTGCGGAACAAGGGCCGCAACCGAGTCAACGACCACCAGATCAATGGCACCGCTCTTAACAAGAACTTCGCAGATATCCAGGGCTTGTTCCCCGGAATCCGGCTGCGAAAGAATCAGCTCATCGATATTGACACCAAGATGCTTCGCATAGACCGGATCAATTGCATTTTCCGCATCAATGAAGGCACAGCGGCCCCCGCCCTTCTGACACTCCGCAATCGCATGCAGAGCCAGCGTCGTCTTGCCCGAAGATTCCGGACCGTAGATCTCAATGATTCTTCCCTTCGGGTAGCCGCCGATGCCAAGTGCCGCATCCAGTGCCAGCGAACCCGTCGGAATCGCATCGACAGCAACATCCGCCCGGTCGCCCAGACGCATGATCGCCCCTTTGCCATACTCCTTTTCAATGGTCTTCAGCGCCTCCGCAAGCAGCTGATCCTTCTTGTCGTCGCTGCTGCGAACAGGTGCATCCGTTTTCTCTTTTGCCATATCATTTTTCTCCTTACACCGTTTTCATAGTCAAACGATGCCGCCATACCGAAACAAAGTTGAAAATAATGATTATTTCGACTCCATGATGTCGCCCTTGAGCTGATTCATATAGCTGATGCCCGAAGCCAGCGACACAAACGCCGACATCCACAGCAGCACATCGCTCACCGGAAGACTCCACAGCTCAAACGGCAGATTGTTCAGAAGAATCAGCGCAATCGTAACCATCTGCAGAACTGTCTTCACCTTGCCGAGCATCTGGGCAGCCACAACCTTGCCGTTGGTCGCCGCCAGCATCCGGCAGCCATCCACAACAATGTCACGGCAGATCATGATGATCACCGGAACCGGCGAAATGATGCCACGGCTCACAAAAAGCAGAAACATCGTCGTCGTCAACATCTTGTCAGCGATCGGATCCGCAAACTTACCGAATGTCGTAATCATGTTGCGGCTGCGTGCAAGGTGCCCGTCCAGCGCATCGGTCAGCGCCGCCACCACATAAATGATCAGACTCACGATGTTCACCATCGACAGCGGCACAGCCCCGATGTAATACGTCACCGGCTCAATGCCGAACTGCGCATACGGAAACAGATAAACAAGCACCACAACCGGCACCAGAATAATACGGAATATTGTCAGACGATTTGGAAGATTCATCCCCGTTCTCTCCTTAAAAATATCTCTCTCAGTATATCACAACCCATTCCTGCCCTTCGTCCTGCCGCATTCAACAGAAAAGAGAGGGTGAACGGCCACCCTCTCCGAATCATCACACTCTGTAAGCCATGTTCTGTCCCGGATTCCCGGTGGCAGCCATTTATCTGAGCCTTTCAGCCCCTCCGGTCCGCTTCGCTTCGCATCCCGGAATTCTCCTACCAAATTTGGATTTCTCGCTTGCGGGGTTTATCGCGTTCCACTCCCACTGTTTCCAGAAGGACTACGTCACTGTGACACGTTCGAGGCATCGACCATGAGGTTTCCCTTTTAGGTGTCCGCCTGCCGTCAGTTCCGAAGAACTGCCAGGCCTTATTGATTGGACCTGCACAAACACTACCGCCATCACAGACGGTGCGAGCATGGACTTTCCTCTGATCCTCATCAGACCAGCGGCTGCCCGAATGTTACTGATTTTCCGTTTTCTTCTGATCCTCGAACACCTGCTCCTCAAGGCGCGACAGCCGCCGCAGAATATCCACGTTTGCCGCCCCGCTGGCCGCCGGAGTATTTGCCTCCAGAGCCCTGGTATGGCCCTCTTCCTCGATCAGTTTCGCACGCAGCGACGCATTTGTCCGCTCCAGCTCAGCAATCTTCTCATTGAGCTCACTCAGCGTATTCTGATACGTCTCATAATCCTCCATTACCAGATCAAGAAACGCATCGACCTGCGAAGCACTATAGCCCTTCAGGTCAATGTCAAACTCCTTATCAAGAATCGTCTGAATGTCCAGATTTACTTTCCCTGCCATAGCGAATGCACGCCTCCCGTGCCCTTCTTATTATCGCAGTTATTTCCCGCCGGTGCAATGCGAAGCCCGCCTCTTTTTCTTCTGCCGCCATAAACTGTATAATCATCCCATAGGCAGAAAAACAAGATGATCAACTATCCCGTACACATCAAACGCAGCCCCACCACGGCCGCCGAAGAAAAAGCGAGCACGAAAGTATCCGCTGCCGATCGCGGCATGGCGCTGGAGCACGATCTCAACCGCTCCAACGAATGGTACCTGCAGCAGGACAAGGCCGTCATCTACAAGAAGCCGACGCCGGTCACGATCGTCAAGGTCGACTATCCGGCCCGCTCGGCGGCCAAGATCACCGAAGCCTATTTCAAGGTTCCAAGCACGACCGACTACAACGGAATCTACCGGGAAAAATACATTGACTTTGAGGCCAAGGAATGCCGCTCACGCACATCCTTTCCCATCAAGTCAATCCACCCGCACCAGATCCGCCATCTCGATGATGTGACGCGGCATGGTGCCATTGCCTTTGTCGTCGTCCGCTTCATCGCGTATGATATTACCTACTATGTAGTTGCCTCAACAATGACTGACTATATCCGCACCTGCGGGCGCAGTTCCATCCCGTATGCATGGTTTCAGGAAAACGGACACAGGATCAGCGGAAATTATCTTTGCCCCGTCGACTATCTCAAGATTGTCGATAAACTGTATTTCAAGGAGAACCAATGACAGCAGAAAGACATACTTCTCATAACGGGAAAAGGAAACCGAAGCGCCGCATCAACCGGCGCAATCTATGGACCATGATCCTGATCATCCTGGTCAGTCTCGAAATGATCGTCGCAACGGCCGGCATGATCGTTCTTCATCGCATGGTTCAGGATGAACCTACGCTTGTTGTCGATGATTTTTTCTCCGCCGAAAGTTCCCATATCTACGATAAGGACGGCAACGAAGTCGCAGACGTCGGTACCCAGTTGCGCGAAAACATCACCTACGACCAGATCAGTGAATCCCTCATTGATGCCTTTCTGGCCGTCGAAGACAGCCGCTACTTCGAACATAACGGCTTCGATCTTCCCCGTTTCACCAAGTCGGCACTCGATAACGTTCGCAACCGTATCCTTGGCCGCAACGGCCTCTCCGGCGGATCCACCTTTACGATGCAGCTGGTGAAGCTGACCTATTTCCAGAACGATGAAACCGGTCAGACCGCTGCCCGCTCCATTGAATACAAGGTGCAGCAGATTGATCTGGCCCGTCAGCTGGAAAAAGTATCCAACAAGAAAGCCATCTTCGAAATGTATCTCAACAAGATGAATTTCGGCGGAACCGGCAATATCCGCGGCATCGAAAAGGCCGCCGAATATTACTACGGAAAGAAGGCAGGAGAGCTCAATCTTGCCGAAGCGGCGATGCTGGCAGGCGTCATCAATGCGCCCTACCTCTATGATCCGCATAATTTCCTTGATAACGCAACGTCGCGCCGCAACACCGTTCTTTCCCTGATGAAGCGCCATGGCTACATCACCGAGAAGGAATATCAGCTTGCCACCAGCATCAAGGTCGAAGATACCCTTATCGATCCCAATGATTCTACCCGCGGCGGCGCCGGAAACTCCTACGCTTACCAGGCCTATATCGACACCGTCATCACCGAGGCGCAGAATCTGACCGGACAGGATCCTCTCTCTGTCGCCATGGACATCTATACGAGCCTCGACACATCCGTGCAGAAGGTCATGGATGATATTCAGGCCGGCAACTATGAAGAGGTACAGTACCCTGACGATCTGATGGAAATCGGCGCGGTCGCTGAAAACAACCAGACCGGTGAAATCGTCGCCATCGCCGGCGGACGCAACTACGGCCGCGGCGGATCGATGCTGCTGAATCATGCGACGGATCAGTACAAGCAGCCCGGATCCACCGTCAAGCCATGGCTCGACTATGCCCTTGCCTTCGAGTATCTCGGCTGGGCAACCAGTCACGTTGTAACGGATAAGCCGGTCACGTACCGTGGCACTGACATCGTCATCAAGAATGCCAACGGCCAGTACCATGGTGAGGTGACGCTGGCCTATGCGGTTGCCGCCTCCCTGAACACGCCTGCCATCCAGACGTTCCAGGAGGTCATTGACACGGCCGGCTGGCAGACCGTCAGCGACTACATTGCCAGCTTCCACTTTTCGCAGGTTGATGCTTCGGCCTATGATGTTGGCTATGCGATCGGCGGCTCTACCTTTGTTGTTTCGCCGGTGGAAAATGCGGCTGCCCATGCCATCCTGATGAATGGCGGCTGCTACATTCAGCCCCATACCATCAAGCGCATCGAATATCGAAACGGGACCTCGGAACCGATTGAACCCGTCTACCAGAAGGAACAGGTACTCTCCTCCCAGTCTGCCTATCTGGCGGCACAGCTGGAATACGGAGCGATCCATGGCGGCGTATACAACTACCTGCAGATTCTGGACCGCGACTATCAGACCTTCGGTAAGACCGGAACCTCTGACTGGGGAACAGAAGGTCTCCAGTACAACATTCCAACGGGATCCGCAAAAGATACCTGGATGGTCGGCCAGACGACGCAGTACACGATCTGTACCTGGGTCGGCTATGAAAAGGGTGTCAAGGATGAAGGAACCTACTTCAGTACGGCCAAGCAGCAGCTGAATACCCGCGGCCATATTGTCTCTCTGATCCTTGATGCATGTACCGCCTCCTCAGGGACGCCGGCCGATCTGCAGCAGCCGGACGGCATCTCAACGATCACCCATATTCTGGGTACCTTCCCCTACGCTTCACCGATAGACGGTATGGATCCGTCTCTGATTACGACGGGAAAGATCAAGAGCGAATATGCGACGCTCGTTGATCCAACCGCACCTGAAGTTGATAATCTTGACAGCTTCCAGGCAAGTGCCAACGATGACGGAACCGTTACGATGCAATGGACGCCGTACCCTGATTCCAGCATGGTCACCGACGCCGTCGATGACAGTACGATGGATATTTCTCTCTATGATGACAATGGCAACCTGCTGGTCGAGGCCTATGGTCAACGCCTGTTCTCATGGAGCTGGGTCTACGGACCGATCCGCTACCGCTGCCGCATCTCGCAGAATGGCCAGGTGAAGGCGGAGCTGATCAGTGAAACGGAAAGCAGTACCCAGAGCGTCGACCTCGAACCGAACACGGAAACCGAAGCCTGCGGCTATTATGCCTATGAAACGGCCGGCGGCGGTTCCAACGAGGTGTGTGTCACCTTCACAACGCCAGCCGGCAGTGATTCCGGCAGCGACTCCGGATCGGACAGCGAAATTACGATCACGACGCCAGAACCGGCGCCTACTCCTTCGCCAAGCGCTTCCCCTTCTGCCTCTCCTTCGGCGGATGCCGGGTCGCAGGACAACACGGATCAGGGCTGACAAATATCCAAAATCCTTATTTAAAAAAAAATCATCATTTGCACCAGGGTGGTATTCATAGGCTTATTTATTGACATTTTTAGCCATCCGGTCCCGATATCGCACTTTTCCTGGTGCGTTTAGCGCCATGTTGAGAAATAAGTCGATCTTTTCATACCTGTTGTCCGGCTTGGAAAGGATGAACCAGANGTATTCATAGGCTTATTTATTGACATTTTTAGCCATCCGGTCCCGATATCGCACTTTTCCTGGTGCGTTTAGCGCCATGTTGAGAAATAAGTCGATCTTTTCATACCTGTTGTCCGGCTTGGAAAGGATGAACCAGATCAGATTCATCCAGTCTTGTAGATCTTCTCTGTTGTATCCTCCATGCATGCGCATGTATTGCTTTACCAGAGCATGAAGGTTGTTGATCTTGTCTAACGGATTCTTTTCGTCAGGCAATCCCTTCGTTTCTTTTGCGAGATGGATCTCTTCTGACAGACCCAGTTTCTCGATCAGAACAGAATGAGAATTGTCACCATCATGAATCAGTTCAGAGCCTGGCTGTATATGATTCCCGAGCGCCGCCCATGTGCTTTTGCGGGAGGGCTTGGAGACATGTTCAACTATGATGAGGTTTGTCCCGTGCCCGTCGTGTGCTGCGACAACACAAATCTTATTCTTTGATATGCCGCGAAGTTTCTTTCCGTCTTTCGTAATCGTTCTTCTCTTTATGACAGGGAAGAACATTTCATCAAGGTATATTTTCCCTTTGAGCACAATGTTATCCTGAATTCCATTCAGAACAAAAAATACCTTTTTCAGCCAGTATCTGCCTGTGCTTTCGGCGTTTCGATTATCCCTGGCAGATGAATTAATAGAATGAAATTCAAACAGATACAGAAGATATTCAATCCATTCGGAGATTGGAATCTTCCGATCATCAAATATTGTGTTGGTAATAGGTGAAAACTTATGCCCGCAATCATGGCAGAGGTAACAGCGCATGCCATTCTTATAAAAACCATACTTGATGAAATTCGTGCTGCCGCAATGCGGGCAGGATTCAATATTTCTGTTATTCAGAAATTTGATTTCATCTGCCGAAAACTCTGGGTGTTTGGCATTATACCATTCGTGAATGGTATGGGAAATGAGCTTTTGAGAATCTGAAATGTCATGGTACTTGTCCCATTCAAGCTTTCTCAAAGACCGTCCCCAGAAGTGACGGTTCTTCTTGAGATTATTCATTTGTTTGGCGGTTTGAAGTTTCCAGGAGTTGACTAACGAAACCGCCAAGTCAGCGCTAATCAACTCCTGGAGACTTCCTGATCTGTCCCCTTTCCAGGACACGATCATTATAGCCCTGGATCAGAACTGCAACCCGTTCTTCCACCACCTTGGTGCAAATGAGGATTTTTTTAAAAAAAAGACCGGAGACGGTCATGGTCACAGATCTGTGATCACGACCGTTCCCCGGCCTTTTCCGTTTTGCCAAAGTATTTCTTTTTCTCGCGGCAGTCCTGAACAAACGGACAGCGCCAGCATTCCGGATTGCGCGCATGACACAGGTATCTTCCAAAGAAGATCATATGATGATGCACAGAAATCCAGGTTTCCTTCGGAAACTTGCGGCACAGCTTCCTCTCAATCGTATCCACATCGTCTTTCTCTGCCGCCAGTTTCAGCCGCTTGGCAATTCTCGACACATGCGTATCGACGGCCAGCGAAGGGATTCCAAAGCACTCGCTGCGAATGACATTGGCACATTTGCGGCCGACTCCGGGAAGCGACGTCAAATCTTCCATCGAGGAAGGAATCTCGCCGTTGTAACGCTCCACAACGTCCCTGGCAAAGCCGATGATCGAGCGTGCCTTATTGCGGTAAAGCCCCAAAGTGGCAATATACCTCTCTACATCGCTCTGCTTCGCAGCCGCAAGATCCTGCACGGTTGGATAGGCTTCAAACAGCGCCGGCGTCACCCGGTTCACCGAGGCATCGGTCGTTTGCGCCGAAAGAATGACCGCAACTGCCATCTCATATGCATTGCGGTGAGTCAGCTCACAGCGCGCATCTGGAAACAGCTGATCCAGCTGCGCAAGAATTTCCTCCGGTTTCATGCACCTGCCTCCTTCTCACTCAGACGGATCAGAATTTTTTCGACATAGGGAAGATTCAGCTTCTGATACATCGAAGCCTGACGCAGCGCTTCCAGAATCAGCTTCTTGTCATAGGTACGGCTCCATTCACTGATTTTCTCCATCTCCTTCTGGGAGAGGGTGCGGCGGAACTCGCTTTCAAACGTCTCAAACAGCGACGCATCCAGTACGTTCTTCTCCTTTGCCGTATCCGTCGAAAACAGACCGTCCAGACGGAAAGCAACGTTTCCTCCCGAAGCCCGGATCGTCAGATAGCGGCGGGCCACCAGCGACGATACAGCATCATTGACCTCATCCATCGTCAGGCCGCTCTTGCTCGAAAGACTGTCCATGGAAATCGGCAGCTGATACTGGCTGCTGAAATCAATCAGCATCACAATCTCCAGCTCCGCAGGAGTCAGGGCAAGATACTCCAAATGATCCAGCACCCAGTCGCGCCGGTTCACATAATGTTCTTCATACCACTTCATATCGTTATTATTCGCTCCGCACAGTTTCTAAATATTAGCAGTTCCACATACCTGAAATCAAATACCAAAAAGACCCTGTCAACCAGCATGCATGCAATATCATCTCTGAAAACATCAACTCGTACCCAAAAGAAAAGCTGAACGGCAAGTCATCCTTTCAGCTCCTTGAATTTCTTAGTCCCACCACGGCAAAGAAATTCTATGAATTTGGGCTCCATAACATTTCAAATTCAGATGAAGTAATTCTGAAGCCATACGTGCTAAAGAGACGATAGTTTAGCAAAAGCCGTCGATCCGCAAGTTGAAATAACTCTTTCACGGCAATGAACTGCTAAAAGTTCATTGACTTTCAACGCGTCTCTTTAGATCTCTCGACACTATTATTCTGAGGCCAAAAAGGCAGAAACGCAAGCAAAAGGCGATGAACGAGAGCGAAATTATGCCCTGTTCATCGCTTCTGTACGACTTATTTCCACTTGCCTTCTAAAGTGGAATTTAACTTTTCACTTGAGCGATTTATGAAATTCAAACCTATCGTGTTGCTCATCATCGACATGCAACGCGATAGCTTCACCCTGGCCGAGCCACAACGCAAATTCAACGCAGAATCGAAATCGTGTGTGAGCGTATACGCGCGTTACCGGACGTGTCAGGCAGTCAACGGGGATTGACGGATTGACCGGTATTGCCCATTTGAAAAGGCCCCCGCGATTGGGCAGGAGCCTTTTGTTTTGGCTTAATAATGCGACTATCTAAAAATAGATGGGGTTTGGGGGTGCCTCTAAGAAATCCTGGGATTGATGATCCGGGAGGAGTTAAAGAGCTGTAAACCCTCATGGGGAGGCACAAAGACCTTCTCCTTTTCGTATTTACCGATTATCATGCGGTTAGAGACATCAATAGAAAGGAAAAGGTTCAGAGACTAGTTTCCAGCCATCTCTGAACCCATAACCAAAACCATGGTTAGTGTACCACATTCACAATACAAAATTGTTAAACATCCTAATCATCTGAATGATTTTTGATGAAATGCAGCGAACCTGTTTTGGATCCTGAAACAGGCCTGCCAATGAGATTCTGCGGAACTGCCAGAAGGTGCGTTAAAACGCCAAAAGGTTCTTACTGGATCTGGATTCCTGTCGCCGTCTCTTCCAACGGAAGACATCACCGTGTTCTCCCTGATTTCCTTGTCCCTTACAAGCACTACTCGGTGCAGACCATCGAATCGGCTCTGGACAATGATCTGGATCTTGATCGTTATTCGCTTCCTTCCGATTCTTCCGTTTACCGTTGGAACAAATGGCTCGATAAGCTCATTGTGCAGCTCCGGATTTTCCTGAAGCTGGTTGATCCGCCTGATTCGCTGCTTCAACAGCTTCGTGTTCTATTCCGGCGTGATGTCCGCCGGGCTCCAGAATATGATTCTTCCAGTGGCTGGGTGGCCGGAATCAATCTCTGCCTGAATAGGCCAAATGACTTTGACTTGGGCCTTTCCTGATCTTCCCCTATGCTGGGCTCAAAGGAGAAGATCTATGTCCGAACAATCTGATAAACAGGCCATTCTTGAATTCTTTAACCTCGATACAGGCAGTGTGGAGAATGTCATCTTCCATAATGACAATGGCAGTGCGTCTGTCCATGTTTTACTGCGGCCGGATCATCCGCCTTGTCCCGATTGCGGCTGTACCCTGCCAAGGGTTAAGGACTACATTGACAAGAAGATAAGCCACGGCGTCTTTACTGATCGTGAGTGCACCATCTTCTATCATGCCCGCAGGTACATCTGTCCTGTCTGTCATCGAACGTACTATGAGAACAATCCATTCTGTTTCAGGAAGCAGCACATCTCCGCCCTCACGGTTGAAAACATTCTGAACGATTTGAAGATTCAGACCGAGACCTTCGCTTCCGTCGCTAAGCGGTATCACATCTCTCCCACAACCGCTGCCTCCGTCTTCGATGCCCACGTAAAGGAGGCGCGAAGACCTCTGCCCACATTGATGTGCTGGGATGAGAACTACGCATTTTATCATCCGGGAGAGAACTCAAAATATGTGTTCGTTATTCTCGACTTTGAGTCACAGGAGCCGGTGGATATCCTGCCAAGCAGAAGAAAAGATTATCTGCTCAGCTACTTTCTCAAAATCCCAGTGGAAGAGCGAAAGCGCGTCAAAATGATTGCCACGGACATGTATAGTGAATACCGCGCCATCATACGTCAGCTGTTCCCTAAGGCCTATCATTCCGTTGACCATTATCATGTCAGCCAGGAGCTCTCCAGAAAGGCTGACAGCGTCCGGATCAGAGTAATGAAGCAGACTCCAAAATATATTGAAGGCACAAAAACACAAACCAACGAGTATTATCTGCTGAAGACATTCAACTGGATGATATTCAAGCGGCTGGACGCCAGAGACAAAGATGGTAAAAAGCTGTTCGATCCCGGCCATCCAAGGAAAATGAACCGCAAGCTGAACCGGTTCCTCAATTATTACGAAATTAAAGCCATGATCGAAGCCGTTCATCCCGATTTGAAAAAGGCATGGGACCTCAAGGATGACGTTGTGGACTTCTATGACAACTGCACTTACGATACTGCTCCCCAGGAGCTGAACAAACTGATTCAGTCCTTCGCAGCCAGTGGTATTCCGGAAATGAAAGAGTTCTCCCGCACCCTGATCAGCTGGAGAGAGGAGATTATCAACTCCTTCATTGTCGTAAAGCAGCGTCATACAGTCGATAAGGACACAGGCCAGGTGGTAGTGTCCGACATAAAACTGAATAACGGATTGATGGAGAACCGGAACTCAATCATCAAGACGATCAAGAAAGCAGCCAACGGATATACCAACTGGGACAGGTTCCGCAGCCGCTGCCTCTATGTGCTCAGAAAGAGCTCCAAGCCAATGTTGAATCCTGTCATTCCGCCAAAGAAGGTTAAGCAATGACTTCAACCAGCTTTCAGCCCCTGAGTCCCGAACAGGCATGGATCACTGCAGAAGGAGCCCGTTTGTATGGCAAAGAAGCAGAACAATATCTGCAGGCCAGCATTCGTTCCATGAACCGAATATGCCGCTCAGCACAGCGATTAATGCGCGGCATTGAATGTGAGCTGAAGCAGCGTAACCAAACGAGCAATATGACTCTGTATGCCATGAACACAGACGAGATGCTTGCCCGCATCGCCATCTATTGTGAGATGTTTCTGGACGAATACGAAGAACTTCAGGAGACGCAGCCGTAACAGGCGGTCTCCTTTTCCTTTCCATTCAAAAACCGCCTGTTTTACCAGACGGTTTCGTGGTGGGATAAACCTTCATGGGGTACCCCGACACCCCAAGTTTTTTTACTTCGTTTTCGAGGCATCCCCAGATAAATTTAGATCGCCAATAATGCTATATTGCGCTTTTTTATCAGCTTTCTTTCAGCTCTTTGAGCCAGAGATTCACGCTGACATCGCTTGGCATGCGCCAGTCGCATATAAAAATGCAAAACCTCCATTTCAGGATTTTCGTTATTGCCAGAAATATCATCCGGTTTTTCTTTTCCATGTGCTGCAGGATTACCCTGAAAACGTGAAAATGTTAAGAAAGTCCATTACCTGAAAGTGTAGTTATAAAACACCCCCTGTCTACCACAGTGTCAATGTTTACAGGAATCACATCATCCCCTACAATACGGGAAGAGGACAGATCCGATATTCTGCAGCAGGCAGTTTTTTTCCGGGTGTGAATGGCTTCCCCACAATCACTTCAAAAAGAACAATTCAGGAGGAAAGAAGATGAATCAATTTAGATTAACCGTATCTGTATTTCTTTCAGTTTCAGTGCTTGCAGGCTGTGGAACCTCCGCAGCCGGCTCCCCTGCCAGCACCACACCAGCTGCGACAGCGGAAGTCCAGATCGAACCAACCCCAGAGAGTACCGAACAAGGCTATATGGTAAATCCGCTCCTTGCATCAGCAGAACTGCCCGAAGATGCCCAGACTGCATTGGACAAGGCTTTGGAATCCGTCACGGAAGCAGCCTATGATCCGATTGCTCTGCTTGCAAGGCAGGTAGTGAGCGGAATGAACTATTCCATTCTCTGCAAAATTACACCGGATGATCCAGACAGTGCCAGCCATCTCGACGTTGTTACGGTCTATCAGGATCCGGATGGCAATATCGAGGATATGTCCATCGTTCCCTTTGACCTTGCGGATGTTACGGACTTGGACCATACCTATTCTGTCGATCCGGATACGCTTGGAGGCTTCGTGATCAACACTGAGTACTATCCTTCGCAGGACAAGGGACAGGATATCAGTGAAAGCGCAGCCGCTGTCTTTGAAAGAGCTATACAGACGCTTGAAAACAACACAGGAGATACCTACAGCTATATTGCTGAACTGGGATCAGACAGTCTCACCAGCAAACACGCTTTCCTTGCTCTGAAGAATGCAGAAGATCCGGACACAGCGCGCTGGGTGATCATGACCATCTATGAGCCGGGAAGCGAGGTTTCCCTCTCATCCGTTTACGAGCTGGATCCTGCAGTTTATACTGCAGGCGGTGCCGGTCATTAATCTCCAAGGACACTTTGAAAACCAAAACTGCATTCATGTATAAAGGATATTTTGGCATTAGAAAAAACGAATGAAAAGGTGACGATTTATGAGCGAAGATTGTTACTGGGTAAATATTGATACATTGGATTTTTTTGATCCCTTTGACCTTGGATACGGCCCTAGAATTACAGAAAGCTGCGGACCTGCAATTGCTCCCATGAGAGCACTATATGAGCTGATTGAAACTGACTGGAAGAATAGTCGGTTGATTTTTTGGAGCGATCAATGTCCGATCTCTTCTGACACAAAGAATCCTGCCCTGAAAGAACTGCTAAAAAAAAACATTCCATGGGTTGATTGGGTTTTAGATAATGGCAGAAATTTTTCAGGACAATTTAAGGAAGCCGATGAAGATGTCAAAAAAATGGTAGAAAGCTATCTTTACGATAAGGAACCTCCAGATGAATTTGGTAAACAATATATTTTTAACCTTAAGAATCCAATGGAGGGTTTATTTGAGCGTACCGGTAAAGATATTCGTTATACGATCAATCTTAGTAAAAAAGTCTTTTATGATATTCAAACGCTAGGTGTGTACTCTTACAGAATTGACAGAAATGGTCCATTAGAAATTAACCCTCTACCATTTCTCCTTGGATTGTCTAACAGAAATCCGCTCGGAGATGAACATGGCATCGGGCCTTGGGTTGGGGATATCGTTTCTGTCAGCAATAATAGACCAGATGAATCATTTATCGAAATCCATCAAATGAAAATTGAATGGTGAAACGTTCTCCGGCTTCTATTATCCATTCCATGCAATCGAGCGTATCAGGCAGTCACCGGAGATTGGCGGATCATAGTTTCCGGAAAGCAAAAAAAGATTCCCGCAATCAGGAATCCTTTTTTAGCGAATAAACGCGATTCTAGGCCTTGTTATTATTCCTTTTTCAGTTCGTCGAACCAGAGATTTACACTGGCATCGCTGGGCATGCGCCAGTCACCTCTGGGTAGGTTTTTGCGTTAAGGTAAATAATAATAAACTGCTTGATTTAGTGATTATCTCAAGCGCAACAATAAGCAGCTTAATTTTCAACTTACGCGTTAAATTCCCCAGCTGCAAATGCCGGACGTTTGAGGCCGGATAATCCGGTAGCTTGAGTCCACCGATCCGGAATTTCGGAACCAGTGATTCCGACATGTGGGGGCTGTAACAGTTGAATGACTGTTATGGCTCCTTTTTCGGGCGATCTAAATTTATCTGGGGATGCCTCGAAAACGAAGTAAAAAAACTTGGGGAGTCGGGGTACCCCATGAAGGTTTATCCCACCACGAAACCGTCTGGTAAAACAGGCGGTTTTTGAATGGAAAAGAAAAGGAGACCGCCTGTTACGGCTGCGTCTCCTGAAGTTCTTCGTATTCGTCCAGAAACATCTCACAATAGATGGCGATGCGGGCAAGCATCTCGTCTGTGTTCATGGCATACAGAGTCATATTGCTCGTTTGGTTACGCTGCTTCAGCTCACATTCAATGCCGCGCATTAATCGCTGTGCTGAGCGGCATATTCGGTTCATGGAACGAATGCTGGCCTGCAGATATTGTTCTGCTTCTTTGCCATACAAACAGGCTCCTTCTGCAGTGATCCATGCCTGTTCGGGACTCAGGGGCTGAAAGCTGGTTGAAGTCATTGCTTAACCTTCTTTGGCGGAATGACAGGATTCAACATTGGCTTGGAGCTCTTTCTGAGCACATAGAGGCAGCGGCTGCGGAACCTGTCCCAGTTGGTATATCCGTTGGCTGCTTTCTTGATCGTCTTGATGATTGAGTTCCGGTTCTCCATCAATCCGTTATTCAGTTTTATGTCGGACACTACCACCTGGCCTGTGTCCTTATCGACTGTATGACGCTGCTTTACGACAATGAAGGAGTTGATAATCTCCTCTCTCCAGCTGATCAGGGTGCGGGAGAACTCTTTCATTTCCGGAATACCACTGGCTGCGAAGGACTGAATCAGTTTGTTCAGCTCCTGGGGAGCAGTATCGTAAGTGCAGTTGTCATAGAAGTCCACAACGTCATCCTTGAGGTCCCATGCCTTTTTCAAATCGGGATGAACGGCTTCGATCATGGCTTTAATTTCGTAATAATTGAGGAACCGGTTCAGCTTGCGGTTCATTTTCCTTGGATGGCCGGGATCGAACAGCTTTTTACCATCTTTGTCTCTGGCGTCCAGCCGCTTGAATATCATCCAGTTGAATGTCTTCAGCAGATAATACTCGTTGGTTTGTGTTTTTGTGCCTTCAATATATTTTGGAGTCTGCTTCATTACTCTGATCCGGACGCTGTCAGCCTTTCTGGAGAGCTCCTGGCTGACATGATAATGGTCAACGGAATGATAGGCCTTAGGGAACAGCTGACGTATGATGGCGCGGTATTCACTATACATGTCCGTGGCAATCATTTTGACGCGCTTTCGCTCTTCCACTGGGATTTTGAGAAAGTAGCTGAGCAGATAATCTTTTCTTCTGCTTGGCAGGATATCCACCGGCTCCTGTGACTCAAAGTCGAGAATAACGAACACATATTTTGAGTTCTCTCCCGGATGATAAAATGCGTAGTTCTCATCCCAGCACATCAATGTGGGCAGAGGTCTTCGCGCCTCCTTTACGTGGGCATCGAAGACGGAGGCAGCGGTTGTGGGAGAGATGTGATACCGCTTAGCGACGGAAGCGAAGGTCTCGGTCTGAATCTTCAAATCGTTCAGAATGTTTTCAACCGTGAGGGCGGAGATGTGCTGCTTCCTGAAACAGAATGGATTGTTCTCATAGTACGTTCGATGACAGACAGGACAGATGTACCTGCGGGCATGATAGAAGATGGTGCACTCACGATCAGTAAAGACGCCGTGGCTTATCTTCTTGTCAATGTAGTCCTTAACCCTTGGCAGGGTACAGCCGCAATCGGGACAAGGCGGATGATCCGGCCGCAGTAAAACATGGACAGACGCACTGCCATTGTCATTATGGAAGATGACATTCTCCACACTGCCTGTATCGAGGTTAAAGAATTCAAGAATGGCCTGTTTATCAGATTGTTCGGACATAGATCTTCTCCTTTGAGCCCAGCATAGGGGAAGATCAGGAAAGGCCCAAGTCAAAGTCATTTGGCCCATTCAGGCAGAGATTGATTCCGGCCACCCAGCCACTGGAAGAATCATATTCCGGAGCCCGGCGGACATCACGCCGGAATAGAACACGAAGCTGTTGAAGCAGCGAATCAGGCGGATCAACCAGCTTCAGGAAAATCCGGAGCTGCACAATGAGCTTATCGAGCCATTTGTTCCAACGGTAAACGGAAGAATCGGAAGGAAGCGAATAACGATCAAGATCCAGATCATTGTCCAGAGCCGATTCGATGGTCTGCACCGAGTAGTGCTTGTAAGGGACAAGGAAATCAGGGAGAACACGGTGATGTCTTCCGTTGGAAGAGACGGCGACAGGAATCCAGATCCAGTAAGAACCTTTTGGCGTTTTAACGCACCTTCTGGCAGTTCCGCAGAATCTCATTGGCAGGCCTGTTTCAGGATCCAAAACAGGTTCGCTGCATTTCATCAAAAATCATTCAGATGATTAGGATGTTTAACAATTTTGTATTGTGAATGTGGTACACTAACCATGGTTTTGGTTATGGGTTCAGAGATGGCTGGAAACTAGTCTCTGAACCTTTTCCTTTCTATTGATGTCTCTAACCGCATGATAATCGGTAAATTCGAAAAGGAGAAGGCCGTTGTGCCTCCCCATGAGGGTTTACAGCTCTTTAACTCCCCCCGGATCATCAATCCCAGGATTTCTTAGAGGCACCCCCAAACCCCATCTATTTTTAGATAGTCCTTTTTCGGCGGTCTGATGTTAAAGAAGTTCAAGAAAGTTGAAATCCATGTTGATTAAATACATGCTTGCATGTATAATTAAGGTATGAAAAATGCTGATCTTGTTTTCGAAGGACCCGATCAGCGCACTTATTATAACGCTGTTCAGCTGGCCCTGCCTCTTAATCTCTTTATCAAAGTGCCTCAGGATGACACCCTTTATTCGTTTCTCGGTGCGGTGAAAGGAGTGAACTTCAGCCGTTATGTGAAACCAATCCGTTCGAATAACTCCCGCAGTCATGACAGAGGTATGCTCGTTAAAGTCATTCTCTTTGCCTACATGAATCGCATTTATTCCCTGGAAGATATCGTCCAGCACTGTCGGACCGATATCCGGTTCATCTATCTCTCTAATCAGGAAATGCCCAGTAAAATGGCCTTTTCGCGTGTGATGAATCAGCTCACTGAATCCATTGACAGCCTCATGAAGGATCTCAACCTGGATATTATCAACGAGACTGGAATTGATCCGAACACTCAGTTCGTAGATGGCACGAAGATCGAGGCGAATGCGTACAAGAATTCCTTTGTTTATAAGAAACGAATTCTGAATGCACGTGCAGATCTCTTCCGCGATATTACCAAAGCGGTCACCTCACTGAATCTCGCTTATGGGTACTATTACGAAACCAAAGTGAGATACTCTGCTTTGGAAATATGGTTCATCGTTCAGTATCTGATGGATGTCATGGTTCATGAAAACATTCAAATTCAGTACGGAAAAGGAAAGCGCAAGTCAGACATTCAGAAGCGGTATGATCTTCTGCTTGGCTACGCAATACGGCTCAGCGGCTATGAGACCTGGCTTTCTATCATTGGTGACAGGAACAGCTGCTCAAAGACGGATCATGATGCGACCTTCATGGCTACCAAATGGGATTATTACAACCGTTCCGGTGTAACACGCCCCTGCTATAACTGCCAGATCGCCGTTTCAGAGGGATTCATTGTAAACAGCGATATCTATCAGACGCCTGGAGATACGGTCACCTGGGAACCATTTATGGAGCGATTCCACAGCTTATACGGTTATTATCCCAGGGATCCGACGGCTGATGCCGGATATGGAGGTTATGACAATTATCTGTATAACATCCGGCATGGAATAAATCTGGTTCAGAAGTTCCCGATGTACGGCAAGGAACACGACAGAATGTTCAGGAAGAATCACCCATTTAATACATTCAACTGGGGTGTTGATAAAGATGGCTATCGGATCTGTCCGAATGGAAGAAAGTTCGATCATTATGACGGAGACAGAAGTTCAATTTCACGGGCAGGAAATCTGACCATTCTGCAGAATTATTCAGAGCCAAAACATTGCGAAGGCTGTCCACTGAGAGACAAATGTATACCGAAGTACAACAAGCGTGGATATCGTCAGAACAGCGTGAATGTTGTGGGTGAAGAGCTGAAAGCGGAAGCCAGAAAACAGCTGGATTCAGAGAAAGGAATCGAACTGAAAACCAAGCGCAGCGAGCAGGCGGAAGGTGCCTTCGGAGTGATTAAGGAAGACATGAGATTTACCCGATTCCATAGAAGAGGAATGAAAAACGTAAAAATGGAATTTCTTCTGGTAATCATGGGATACAATCTCCGCAAATATCACCACTGGCGTCTGACTGTGAAGAAGCCAGAGCAGAATTCACTGATGAACTAAAGCGAAAGACAGTAAGAAATTTTCATGGAACTAACAAAGATGTTTTTAATGCGTGCTGATTTGATACCGTCAGCCGCTTTTTCATATTGCCGGAGAATGAATGCTCGAGCACTATCATTCACCATGCAAGAAAAGGGGCCGTAGCAGCCTGAGCAGATTCTAAATATGCTCAAACTGTTACAGTCCCCCAGACATTCATTTTTCTCTGCCAATTTGTCCTCAACACCCCGGCAGCGGGAAATCATCAGGCGTCCGGGTGCTCCCGGCTCCATGGGCCTCTCACCCCTCCCAGGATCTCTGCGAGCTGCTCTCATTGCGTTATCCCGGTTTCACCCAGGGCTGTGACTGAACAGAAGTATCATTGTCCCCATGCGTTTCATGGCCGTACCGGAAGCGATCCGGCATATATGAACAGCGCATTTCTCGCTCCCCGATAAAGGATCATGGCGTGCGGTTCAACTGGCTGGCGTGGTTTCGCCTCCACCCGCATGGGAATGTACCTGATGAATGTATATTCAGTTGTCAAAGAGCAGTTTTTTCTCAGAACAGATCTTATCTGTTCTGAGAAAAGCTTAACTTGGATCAACTGCTCTTTCGAGGGCGCAACACAGCCTATCGGCAGGCAGTAATTAGGTGCATCACAGTTTCTCCTCAATCTCGATCAGCTCCTGAATGAGGAACCGGAGACGCTTTTTGAATTGATGATTAGCCCGCTCCCTGCCAAGAATCAGGAAATCGAGACTGACATTGAAGTACTCAGAAAGGTCGATCAAGAGATCAATAGAATAACAATGTACGCCACGCTCTGCCTTACTCATATGGCTGTGGCTGTAGTTCAGCTCATTGGCTAATTTCTCGATCGTTAAACCGCGACGTTTACGCAAATCTCGGACTCTTATTCCGATTTCGTTTTGATTGAAATACATAAAAAATTCACTCCTGTTCGTTAGATTTGCAAATCGCGATTGCAAGAAAATCTTAACGAACGGGAGTGATATGTATTGTTATATGTATTGTCGTTTTATTTGCACAATCCGGAAAAACGGAACGGCTGTTCCGCTTCATCGGTGCGCCGTTCCGCTTTAGCGGAACGCTAGTTAAAGGGACGGGTTCCGCATATTCTTGCCATTAAATTGTAGTCTGAATGCTCTGTTGACCAATCGGTCCAGACAGGCATCTGCGTAAGTGTTGTCCTTGAACAGCTCATACCATGAGGAGACTGGAAGCTGCGATATCACAATAATGGATTTTCTTCCTTCTCTGGCGTCTATCAGTTCAAAGAGATTTCTGCACTTATCTGGATCGAGGTCCATGAGTCCAAAGTCGTCCAGCACAACCAGATCCAGCTTTACTAGTTTGGATATGTATTCCAGGTGAGTCTTCTCAAGATCCGCCTTTTCAAGTTCGTATATGAGCGTGCTGGTTTTACTATAGCGAACGGTCTTGAACTGTCGTAACGCACATATGCACAACGCATTGGCAATGTATGATTTACCGCTGCCGGAGGCCCCTGTAACGAGAAGGTTTCTTCCTTCCTCAATCCAGGAACACTTGGACAGGCGTTCAATAGTATCGGTATCCAGCTGACGGGCGGGATCATAAATAGCGTCGTCAAGGTCAGCTTCAGGATATCGGAGAGTGGCTTTCTTGATGAAGCGGTTGAGCTTCTTGTTATATCTAAGATTCCACTCAGCGTTGATAATGCCGTTCAAGCGTTCATCAAATGAAACAAGGTCGTGATTAGGGTCATTATTCTGACGCTCAAGTTCATCAGCCATGCCCGATAGCTTCATGTGTCTTAACTTCATGCAAAGCTCTTCAGTACTTTCAAGGATTCTGCGGTCGGTCATTTGTAGAAGTCCTTTCCACGGATGTTTTTATGTTCCGGAAGAGAATCTCCAGAAGGCCTGCCTCCGTTATTCAGAATGTCATTAAGAATTCTCTTGAAGTATGAATACTTACAGCTGTTAAGCTCTATGCATTTGCGTGCAGCCATATTGACAATAACCTTTGATTTTCCGTCGCACATGTGAAGAATGCCGTTGCACGAATTGTAACTCTGCTCTTCGTGCTTGGAGCTATGGAGGACGGTATCAATCAGTGTAAACATATCCTTTCCGATCGCCGATGCCCATCTGCGATAATAATCACCATCATGCATGTTTACTTCTTTATAGAAGCGGTGCTCTGGCGACATATGCTCATCGTTAGTGATGTATTTCGGAAATTTCTTGTAAGATCTTGGGTGAGTGCAGAGAAGTCTGTTGTTTTCATCACAGATCCGAATTTCTGTCATAGTGGCCTTCAAAATGGCTGGCCTGTTATAGTACGTGTACAATACAGAGTAGTAGTGGCCATCATATGGTAAGTGATAGTTTGCTGGGATATGATCAAACGCTACATAGTCGCAGGTTGTGAAGGCACCGTCGGAAAGTTTCTTCATCTGCGGCTTATCGTAGAGCTCGAACATCTCTTTACGGGAATGTTCCCAACCAGTTGGCTTCCTGTCATTGATGTCCGCTATTATCTTTTTACAGGCCTCATTGGCGCTGGCAAAGCTGCTGTAAACATTCTCCTTCAGTTTTTCCAAAAGCCATGTTTCAAGAAGTTGAACATGTTTTTCCACAGTTGGTTTTCCTTTTGGCTTATAGGCGGGCGGTGGGAGAATAATGGTGTCATAGAAACTCTCAAGATCCTGATAAGTGCTGTTAATAAGCAGAACATCCTTTGTGTGCTTGGTAACCGCTGTAGCCGCATTATCAGGGACTAAATATTTCGGAACCGCATCATAGAATGCCAGGGCATCATTAGTGCCTTTCATAAAGTTCGGCAGCTGCTCGTCAGGAAACAGTTCGGCGAATAGATAGCTGCTCACTCCAACCGTCGTGACGAACACATGAACTTTCTGAAGCTCACCTGATTCTGGATTCATAATGATTTCCGGTTGGTCACCGACCCAGTCGATAAATACCTTCTCACCAGGGATACGTTCGACAGCCATGGAGACATCCTGGCTTCCGAAGTTTTGCTCGACATAGCGGTGGTAGTATTCCGCAAATTGCGAATATTGATAGCCGTTGGGATTGTCCTGCTTATACTCGGTCCAGAGGAAGAACAGGTTGGCTTTACTTCCTTTCTCCATAAGACGTTCATGGATCTTCTTGAAGTCAGGCAGCGGAACATCTTTGCGCCGTTTTTCATCCGGTGGATAGAACGCCTGGACAACCTTTTGGGGATCCATTTTCTCCAGGTCTGTCAAGGATAAGCCAAGGTCCTGGTATCTGGCCATGAGCAGGGTGATAGTACTGTTTCCGACCTTGAAGCGATCGTGGCATTGCCGGTATGAGAGACCCTGCTGTCTCATACGGATAATGCCCATAATGGCAGTGTAGTTTTGCATTGTAATCTCCTTTCATCAAACTACATAACCATAATAAAAGGCGCACCGTTAAAGCGACACGCCCGCACCATCAACTCAACATAAATGCACCGGTTTTAGCGGAAGACATGTACCGACGAACCAGAATTTGCATCTTAAAATAAGAAATAAGTAAAGAAATAATGCCCAAAATAGCAGCCGCAACAAAAGCAAAAATTATCGACATTAGTCTTCCTTTTCCCCCTTCCTCATTTCGGCATCCTCTGCCGCTTTACGAAATTTTGCCTCTTTTCGGCGTGCACATATCCATCCCAAGAACTTATTTGCGATTGCACTAACGCCAATAATGAGAACACCTAATATTGGCTTTATCTTTTTATCGTCGTCTTTCATTTTGTACTTTTCGATATTTCCTGATATCTACCCATTATTTCTTTCTCTTGTTTAGAGAAGTCCATTGCTTCTTTGAACAGTAAACGCGTACAATCAGCTGTCATCAATGCATTGACTCTTGCTCCAGGGATGATTTTGTTCGGGTTATATGAGTCTGCCGTAATCAAATCCTTATGAAGCAATATCGAAGCCATCTGAACACTGATGCACGTTCCCATTGCGATCAATCTTATTTCCCGTAAAAAGCATTCCTTATTTTCTACTTGCTTATTATGGCAAACAATAGTGGACAAAATTTCAATTGTGGCAAAAGAAGCAAAATCACTCATTTTCATGTTTAACTTTGCTTTATCAAGCTTAGCCATCAATGAATCTCTATATGGCAACGTAGAAAAATTAACGTGCTCATATTCCCGATACGTATTTCCTAATGAAACAAATGGGAGAGGAAGCCCTGCGGGCGTACATAAATCCTTGGCAAAATGAACAAAGATATGCGCAAGACAATTGAAAATCCCCTTTAATTTGTCATCATCATTCCCGTAAAAAAACCAGACCAGATCTAGCATTGACACATACTCTGCATCTGGCTGACCAATATAATCAGCGATCCGCACAGATTTCGTTTGATATTTGCTCACTTTAATTTGAAGAGCATAATTACCTGGAATATTTTTCAACGGAAATGCTGCAACATCATGTCCGAAAACGCGATGTCCCCAGCCTTCTTTCATATCAAAAGGATTATTTTTGTCATAATCCTTCGGAAGCATATCATCGATGCCTTTCTCCAAATCTTTTCCGTGATCGTCTGTCGAATATGCAACTCCATACGCTACTACGCCGATTAAAATAGCCACAACGTAATCTTCATTATCTAAAGTATGAAAAACATTGTTGTAATCTGCTGTGATCTCCTCAAAGGTTCGGGGATTGGTTACATGTGCCTTCGCATATGCCACTTTCTCTTCCCAAGAATTAAAATGTTTGTGGTATTCCTCAGGATGCTGACGCTCCCATTCAGCAATTATTGCTTGATTTTGTTTAAATTCTTCATCGCTAATATCAAGGGCTAAGTCTTTTTTCAATTTATTAATGAATTTCGATAACCAATCCATATAAATTCATCCTTTTGAAAAATATATTGTAATCCTGCATAATAAAATAAGCGCGGACAGCAGAAATACGGCAGATAAAAATAGGAGCAGATTTCATGTTGTGATGAGAATGTGCCGTGAATAACTGCACATTTTTTCGTTATGCTCTATGCTGTANCATCACAGTGTAATCCTGCATAATAAAATAAGCGCGGACAGCAGAAATACGGCAGATAAAAATAGGAGCAGATTTCATGTTGTGATGAGAATGTGCCGTGAATAACTGCACATTTTTTCGTTATGCTCTATGCTGTAATCAAAGGACATAAAAAGGGAGAGAAGACCTTAAGTCGCCAAACCGAAATCTTCTCTCCGTCCGATGTGTAAGCACATCCTTTTTGTGTCAAAAAGGAGGCTACAAATGCAATGGTAGGCATTTTCGTTCAACTAATCAAGCTATCAAAACTGAATATTTCTGCGCAGGAAATGACAGATCTGCTTCTGACGCGTTTCCTTTCTTCCGGTCATTGCCCACTGTGCGGCGCTGGGAATCTTAGGAAATACAGAAATTACAGTCGCTGGATTCTTGAATATCGCAACGGGCAAATTATCCAAAGTGAATTGCATACAAAGCGGTTCCGCTGCGGCAGTTGTCATTCATCACACGCCTTTTTGGTGGCGCTGATCATTCCGTATTCCCCCTATAGCCTGCTTACGGTCCTTTGGGCTCTGAGTGACTATTTTTCTCATCGGCTCACAGTCAGGCAGATATGCGAAAAGTACAAAATCTCGGCTCCTACACTTTATCGGTGGAAAGCGAGATTTCTCCATGCCAAATCATTATGGCTCGGTGTTCTGAAAGACGCTGTTACCTCTGAGATTCAGTTCCTGAAAGATCTGCTGAATTTCCCGGACTTCATGAACTTTGAAAGAGGATTCATGAAGCTTATGCCGGACCACCATCGTTTCCTGCAAGGGCATAGAAATGCGCGATCCGGGCAGTACATCTAAGTTTGATTTTTCCTTTCCAGCCATAGGCACGGCGTGTTAATTTACCTTTTCATCATCACTTCTATCATTACGAATGGAGGTGATCATCATGAAAAATGGCCCTAATATGAATCCTGATCTTGCAAAAGCGGCGGAAGCTGCGCAGTTTCGTTTTGGTTTAATTGCGCCTGTTCTTCAGGGAACCTGCCCTGATAAGAGTGCGAAAAAGTACTATCAGCGCGTTGCCGCTACAGCCTCCATTACGATGCCTGATGGGAGGCCTATGAAGTATTCATGGAAGACGCTTGAAAAATGGACGTCTCTTTATAAGCGTTACGGATTTGATGCCCTTATGCCAGTGACGCGGAAAGATAAGGGAGCCAGCCGTGCTCTGCCTGACATTGCGATTGAGAGAATATATGCCCTGAAGCAGGAATTTCCCAGAATGAATGCCACTCAGATTTATCATCAGCTCATTAAAGAATCCTTCATCGATTCAACAGTAAACGTATGTACTGTGCAGAGATTTATTAAAAATCACGATCTGAAAAGTGCCAGAAATCCAAATGTGAAAGATCGAAAAGCCTTTGAAGAAGACTCGTTTGGCAAGATATGGCAGGCCGATACGAAATATCTCCCCTACATTACGGAAGATGGCATCAGCCGCCGTGTCTACTGCATAGGCATTCTGGATGACTATAGCCGAATGGAGCTGAAAAGCCAGTTATTCTACGCGGATAACGCAGTCAATTTCCAGAAGGTGCTGAAGGATTCCATCGCCGCCTATGGAATTCCCGATAAGCTTTATGTTGATAACGGCTGTTCCTACCTGAATGAGCAGCTTGAGCTGATCTGCGGAGAACTAGGTATTGTGTTGATTCATGCGCCTGTTCGGGATGGCGCCGCCAAGGGAAAACGGGAACGAGCATGGAGAACACTGGATGAACGTTTCCTCTTCAAATTGAATCCTTCAGAGATCCATTCTCTTGAACAGTTCAATGAAATGTATCGGGATTATGTGCGAAGCTACAATACAACGGTTCATAGCTCTATCGGCTGCACACCATTTGAACGTTACGAGAAGACGAAGGACTATATCCGAAAGCCTAAATCGCAGGAATGGCTGGATGAGTGTTTCCTCAACCGGATCAGGCGTCTTGTACACCTGGACTCCACAGTACGGATTGGCGGGGTTTTGTATGATGTGCCGATGGAGTTCATTCGTCAGACTGTAGAAATCCGGTATGTTCCATCGGATATGCGGACCGCATATATTCTCTATGACGGAAAGCATTATTCCATTCACAGGACAGATAAGAATGCCAATGCCCATACGAAGCGGAAGAATCTGATTCTGGATTATTCGAAGATGAGGAGTGACGAACATGTCAGGTAATATCTATGGTCTGACTGGAAATCCATTTGATAAGAATTTCAGCTTCGGAGGCCGGTACTTTGAGTCAGATGATTTGAAGCAGGTTCTTTCCCGCCTGAATCTGTTGAAAACAACCCGTGGTATTGGAATGATTACGGCTCCTCCCGGGATGGGAAAATCAATGGCACTGAAGGTCTTTGCGGACAGCCTGAACCCAAATCAGTACAGACCGGTATACATTAGTTTCACTACTGTAACCGTTCCTGAATTCTATCGACAGTTGTCAGATACGTTCGGGATTACGGACGTCAAAGGCAAGACTGCCAGGGTCAGGGCTCTGAAGGAACAGATCGCCTATACCTACAAAGAAAAACGCCAGACAGTTATTCTGATCCTGGATGAAGCCCAATATCTGAATCAGGGCATTCTGAATGATTTACAAATGTTGATGAACTTCGACTACGACTCCAAAAACTGTTTTGCGCTGGTACTAAGCGGCGAACCCTATCTGAACACAGTCATCAATAAGCCGGTGCACGCCGCCCTAAAACAAAGAATACTGGTGCATTATGAATACAATGGCCTGTCTGGTGAAGAAGTAAAGGAATATATCTTCTTCAAGCTGAAACAGGCCGGCGGCACAGAAGCGATCGTTGACCCAGCCGCAATCAGTGTGATCAACGGATATGCAGGTGGAGACCCCCGTATCATCGACAATATTATGTATGACTCAATCAATATCGGGGAACAGCAGAATGCGATGACGATCAATATAGATATCGTCCGTGCAGCTGCGCAGAACAGATCATTTTAAAGAGAGGCGGTATGAGCAGTACTGAGAATGAATATGCGACTCTGGTATATTCCATGATTCAGGAGACCAGAGAACTTGAGCTGGAAATAATAACTCTGCGCTATCTCTTATCTACATGCATGTGTGATGAACACAGACAAGACCTGAGAGATGAAATCTACACATCAACATTACCGGAGTTCAGAGATCAACCGGCCTATAATCAATTTGTTAAGGAATATCTCAATGGTAAAGATCCGTTTGAAACACGGGCATTTATGCGGCGGATGAAAAAACAGGCACATGGTTATATTGAAAACAACAACCAACGCCACCCAAATTTATGCCTGCAAGGATTATCCAATTATCTGAAGGTAAGTGGGATGTACATAAAAGATTTACGCTAAGAATCGGCCAGAAACCGGTTCTTTTTGTAATCCAAAGATGCAGGAATAAGCATGCATTTTTACTTCCAATAAAGTGCTGCGTGCATAAGAACATCACGTTTCTTCCGGTATCTTCACTGATTATAATCTGCTGCCTGCGCGGATCTTAATCTGCCGCTTCACAAATATATCTCATTTCCTTTAGCAAAAATCAATTCCGAGATACTAATTATTAGCGGATGTTTCGCATACGCCCTATTATGCGTTTTTTTCATCGACAGTATTGCCCTTCGTTGATTATGGAGTTTATTCCCCGCTTTAATGCTCCCGGACTGGCATTTGACATCCCTCGACCTTCGCAATCAAATCCTCTGTCATCGTCGCCAATAAATGCAAAGCTACGGAAAGATTCCATACGCGTTTGACAACGTAAACAATGAGAATCGACTGCAGCACAAGAAGAACACTCATAAACCCCGGTCATAGTTGAAGACCTTCTTACACCTTTCCTTATCCAAAAAGTTCCAGAGTTTCCTATCCATTTTTAACTATTTTCAGTTATTGGATCAGCAATCTCTATAACCTTGTCTAATGAATTGATCCAGGGTTTATTTATGTCTTTCAACAAAAAGATTTAGTGTTTGTCCTTTGTTGGTGTCATGTTCAACAACGATGACGATTTGCTCATATTCATTTTCAATATTAAAGTTCCATTCCAGTGATGTAAAAGCTCCCATTTTAGCTTGAAAAGTATGTTCCCCAATCGGAAGGCTAAAAGCACCATATGTATTAGCTCCTACGGAGGATTTCTTATATTTCTTTCCATCAATGACAGGAAGAATAACCGCGCTCATCATTTTCGATGTGGCATGATCGACTTCATAGACGTAGAAATTATTTGCCGGTATTTTTCGAGCTGATTGTTTTGGACCATTTAATGAATTTAGCAAGGGGCCGGCCAGTTCTTCATACTTTGCTTTGGAGATAACATTTTTCTCCAACAAGTCCGTCAGCTGCGATAGCTGATTTATTATTTGTGCGGTCCCATCGCTTAAACCATTTTGATTCTTCAATAGTTCTTTATCCTTTTTAAAAGCATTTGCAGCTCTCGTTAAAACATCAACTTCATGTGGATCACAGGTAGTTATCCGCCTAGAGCCATTCTCAGTCGAAACAAAGAAGGAATATTCATCACCTTGAACATATTCAGCAAAATTCAGCACTGCATGAAGCTTTGTATCGACCACTTTATTTACAACTCCCAATAGTTCAACATTAGTGACAATACTGACTGTTGATTTTGCGTCAAACATCCCCATATTCCCCTCCTTCTGGTTCATGATGCTGGTCAAGACTGATTAGCTTAAAAACCAATGGCTAATCTGTCATAATTCTGAATACTTCTTACTGGTCCCCTTTGCCTTTTCAACCGGATACTTTTTGGCATTGATAGCCAGTTTGTCCTGGACGATTTGATCAAGATCTACGCCTAGTTTATCTGCCATCAGAATGCAGTAATTCAATACATCTGCCAGTTTCTCTGCTACCTGCGTCTTGTAATAATCCTTATCATGCGTTTCTTTAATGTTGCTTCTTTACCGAAGAAGTGGTTAGCAATCTCTTCGAATCAACAATTCCTATTTCTTATCCCCGAATTTACATTGTAACTAACCTTATTCCATGAAGAAAAAGATACTTGCTTGACCTTAGATCGCAAATTTCCAACTAAGAAAGAAGATTCTGAATATCTTTCTCAGCAATGATCTTTATTGAGCTTCCTTTTTCCTGCATTCTCAAAGCCTTCTTCACTTTTTCACCATAATTTCCCATTGACCAGGATGTGCTTCCTTGACCACCAACGATAAGTAAATCTGTTGTTTTCGTCACCGAATCGACCATGTGAGCCCCTTTTGATGAAAGGCACTTTTTTACACTGCTTTTATCTCCATAATCAAATGTTCCAGTGAGGCAGACATTTTTATCAGCAATTTCAATTTCATTATTATCTTCTTGATCCTGATACTTGAGCGGATCAACAAATTTATCAAAAAGATGATAAAGCTCTTCACTTTCCAATTCTGTTAATACACCATCTTTCAGGACTTCTTTCAGCCGAGAAAAGATGGTACTAAAAGGATAATTATTTTGAAGCTCGGAATGAGACTCCATCCAATGTTCTATTTGAAATGCTTCCTCCGCTGTGATTGTCTTGTCGGCAGAAACCCCAGACAGCATCCCTTTCAGTTTTTGCAGCTCATGCGTTACACTGCTGTACCGCTGACGACTGCCATGATCAAGCGCAGCAGAAAGCTGATTGTACAATTCGGCATTTAACACACGTCTTTCGAGAAGATGGTTAATGATAGTGAATACTTCCTTAAACTCCTCGCAATCGCCATTGTATTGATTGTTCTCCAACCATTTCTTCAGCACTTGCATCTCGTCTTCATCAATTTCTTCATCAAAACTGATACCCGCAAGCAGTCCACTCAAATCTGCAAAAGCAGATTCCTTCACATCCGCACCAGCGTGTTTTTCAATTTCATGAAACCAGTACGTTTCCTGATCATCCTTCGTCCATGGTCTCTCTTCATTCAGCTTATAGAAAACGGACCTGCATGCTTCCGCATCTGCAAATGCATCATGATGATTGCTCAAATCAATCCCATAAAAATCACATAGAGCATCCAGACGTAGCGGGCCATCGTACCCGAACGGACTGCGCATAGTATCAATAAACTGGACAACTTTGATATCAAGTCTGTAATGCTGAACAACCTTGTTAAGATACGAAAGATCTGCGCTCTTCGCATTGTGTGCAACTAAGAGAGATTCGTTAAAGTAGTTGGAAATCTCTGGCCAGATTTCAGGAAAAGTAGGCTTATCAGATACCATTTGAGGGGTAATATGAGTCAATTTCACATTAAATTCATCAAATGGTTCCTCAGGATTGATCAAATAGGATTTCCTGAAAATCTCTTTTCCATCGCGATCAATAATAATTCCCATCTGGGATATCCGATCATTTCGATGGTTTGGCGTTTCACAATCAAAGAATAAAATTTGTCCCATTATCTCTCCTCCAAACACAGTATTTTCTTGCTGAAGTGTCTCATTGCTTTCAATTATCCGCCCGTGCCAATTCAGCATTGGTTGATGTATCGTCAGATTTTCCAAATTTTTTCCAAGTGCAATTAGATGTTTACAGCTGCCAGATGATGTTTCTGACATTAATTATACTGCATATCAAAACCTATCGTGTTGCTCATCATCGACCTGCAACGCGATAGCTTCGTCCTGACCGAGCCGCAACGCAGATTTAACGCAGGATCGAAATCGTGTGTGAGCGTATACGCGCGTTACCGGACGTGTCAGGCAGTCAACGGAGATTGGCGGATTGACCGGTATTGCCCATTTGAAAAGGCTCCCGCGATTGGGCAGGAGCCTTTTGTTTTGGCTTAATAATGCGATATCTTGCTTTGTTATCAGCTTTCTTTCAGCTCTTCAAGCCAGAGATTCACGCTGGCATCGCTGGGCATGCGCCAATCGCCTCTGGGCGAAAGTGTGACAGAACCAACCTTGGGACCATCGGGCAGACAGGAACGCTTGAACTGCTGATGGAAGAAACGGTTCAGGAAACGGGTTAACGCCTCCTTAATCTGTTCCTTCGAGAGTTCCGGATAGGAATACATTGCCAGGGCCAGTGTCTTGGCCGGACGGAAGCCGTAACGAAGCGTGTAGTACAGGAAAAAGTCGTTCAGATCATACTTTCCAATCTTGTCTTCCGTCTTCTGCGCAATTGCACCGTTATTGCTGGGGGTAAGCTCTGGAGAAATCGGGGTATCAACGATTGCCAGCAGCACCTTCTTCAGCCTCTCATCTCCGCATGTCAATGCATAGGCGCGGCAGATGTACTGTACAAGCGTCTTGGGCACCGAAGCGTTGACACCATACATGCTCATATGGTCGCCATTGTAGGTGCACCAGCCCAGCGCAAGCTCACTGAGATCACCTGTTCCAACAACCAATCCGCCTTCCATATTGGCCGTATCCATCAGGATATAGGTACGCATCCGTGCCTGGGCATTCTCATAGGCGGTATCGCCTTCTCCCTGATATTCCAGCGAATGGCCGATGGCAGTGAGGTGCTGACGAACAGCAGCACCGATCGGAATCTCACGGATCTCGGAATGCATCGCCCGCATCAGTTCCATCGCATTGTCATAGGTCTGCGACGATGTGTTTCCTTCATTGGGCATCGTAATCGTGAGGATACGGATCGACGGAACAATCTTCTGCGCCTCATGGGCAACGATCAGTGCCAGCGTCGAATCAAGGCCGCCCGAAATACCGATGACAAGCGTATTCAGACCGGTTGCCTTCACACGCGTCGCAAGGCCGTTGGCCTGGATGCGAAGAATCGTTTCACAGCGCTTGCGCAGCTCGCTGTCATCACTCGGCACAAACGGCATTCTAGGATAGCTGCGAGGTGATGATTTCAGAGCTTCGACCGTTTCCTCAGCAGTGATCTCCTCTTTGCCATTGACCGCAGGAACAGAGGCAGGACAATGACGATACCACGCCCCGTCTTCATTGGTAAAAGTCGTCTCGTGGATACGGCAATGTTCCAGAAGCTCCAGATCAATCAGCCCGCTGAGCACCGCATCCTCTTCCGGATACAGCATCTCATTGAGCATCCGTCCGTTCTCCGCCAGCATCGTATGGCCGCTGAACACGAGATCCGTCGAACTTTCTCCCGTCCCGGAAGATACATACAGATAGGCAGCCAGGCAGGATGCACTCTGATTCAGAACAATGCTGCGACGATAATCTTCCTTGCCGATGACCTCATCGCTCGCTGAAAGATTGACCAGAACATTGGCACCCGCAATTGCGGCATGCGTACTCGGCGCATCCGGAACCCAGAGGTCCTCGCAGATATCTGTCCCGATCAGGACGCCGCTTTCGCTGTCTTCAATCAATACATCGACACCGAAGGGAACCTCTTCTCCGTCAATGACCAGGCTGCGTCCGATGACACTCTTGCCAGAAGTAAACCAGCGCCCCTCATAGAATTCACCATAGGTCGGAAGATAGGTCTTTGGAACAATGCCGACGATCTGTCCTTTGGAAACATAGACTGCGCAATTGTAGAGACAGTTTTCAAAACGAAGCGGCATGCCGACAGCGGCCGTTCCCTGAAACTCCCTGCTCGCTTCCTTTATGCGCAGCAGCCCTTCCATTGCCCCGTCCAGCAGAACACTCTGCTGAAACAGATCCGCACACGTATAACCCGTAATGGAAAGCTCCGGAAACACCAGAAGGCCGCAATCCGGATGCGCCTTCATGATCTTCAGAATATGGTCCGTGTTATAGGAAGGATCGCCCGGTTTCAAGGATGGAACAGCTGCTGAAACTTTGATCCAGCGGTTTCTCATGTCACTGTACCTTTTTCATGATTTCATTACGCAGGCCGTTCAGTTCTCTCGGCATCATGTCATCAAGCTTTGCCATATCATCCTGGATTTCACAGAACAGCTTACGCACCTGTGTCGAAGAAATATCGGCATAGGTATCCGGCGTCTTAACAATGGTAAAACATTTGTTCATCTTCATCAGGAAGGCATTGCGCTGAATGATGCGGCGCGCATCATCGCGGCTGCGCTCCATGACAACGATGCCGAATTCCCGGCAGATCTCCTCGGAGAACATCCAGATTCCCTTCATCGGATCCAGTTCCTCCAGCTTGTCCGTACCCATCAGCAGCTTCAGCTCATCGCAGTGATATGTCTTTTTCAGATACTGCAGCGTCTGGTAGGTACGCGGCTGCTGGGATGCCGTCAGTTCATAGTCACTGACGCTCATCCATGGACGCATGACGGAAACATCCCTCAGCATCGACAGACGTTCTTCGTTGGAGAAGGCGAAATTCTTCTTCTGCGTATTCTCAATGTAATCCGACTTGGTCGGTACATAGATAACGCGGTCATAGCCCAGTGCCCTGCGCACCAGATCACCAAGCTCAATATGAGCCTTCGTCGGAGGATTGAATGCGCCGCCGAACATTAATGCTTTCACGCCAGTTCACCTCCATGAAGCTCCTGATACAGCTTCTCCCGCAGATTATGCACACCTTCCGTCAGATCGACATAGTGGCGGTGCGGCATCTCGGGACGCAGCTCCGACTCCCATACCATGCCTTCCAGCTGCGTACGGACCCACAGCTTCTTCTCATCAATTGTCGGCAGATCAATCGCAAGTTCCCCGTTCACAATATGCGGAACCAGAATCTTTTCTACCAGATACGGCGTAAAGTAACGGTCCTTGTGATAGGCATCCGGATCCATATCATAGACATGGATCTCCTTGCCCGCCTCAATCGTCTCACTGTCGAGCGAAATGATGTCACACTGTCCCTTGCCTTCTTCATCGAAGACACGCCAAGCCATCAGCTTGCCCGGAATAATCGCCTTGCTGGCGGAATCCGAGCACTTCATGCGCGGCGAATAGGAGCCATCCGCCTCCTTTACCGCAACCAGCTTGTACACGCCGCCGAAGACCGGCGAAGTAGCGGAGGTGATCAGACGCTCACCGACACCATAGCTGTCAAACTTCGCATTTTCATACAGCTCCATGTTGGCAATCAGCTTCTCATCGAGGGAATTGCTCGCCACCAGCTTAATGTACGGCTTGCCTGCCTTGTCAAGCGCCTTGCGCAGACGCTTGTAGCAGCGGGCAAGGTCGCCCGAGTCGATGCGCGCCGACTTGACACGCCGGTTAGGATCATTCGGATACTTCTGAATCATCCAGTCATCGAGCTTGATCAGATTCGGAAGACCCGACCCAAAGATGCTGTAGGTATCCAGCAGAACCGCAACATTTTCCGGATACGTCTCGGCATAGGCCTTGAACGCCTCGAACTCATCGCCATAGAACTCGATGAACGAATGCGCAATCGTACCGACCGCCTTGACCGAAGGACCGTATTTCATTTCTGCCAGGCAGTTGGCCGTACCGACACAGCCTCCCAGAACCGCAGCGTAGGCGCCTTCATTGCCCGCTGACTCACCCTGGGCACGACGCGTACCGAACTCCATGACATTGCGCTCCCGGTGTGTCGAAAGACCCGATATCTTTGTTGCCTTGGTCGCAATCAGGGAATGGAAATTCATTGTCTGCAGAAGATAGGTCTCAATCAGAATGGCACCGACCATGTCGCACTCGATCCGTACCATCGGAACCTGCGGATAGCACACTGTTCCTTCCCTGAGGGAATACATATCCCCCTTCCACTTATAATCCCGCAGATAGTCACAGAACTCCTGGCTCATTCCCTTCATCCGCAGCCACGTCAGGTCGCGGTCCGTGAAATGATAATTCAACAGAAAACGTACCAGCTGATGCTGGCCGCAGGAGATGGAATATCCCTGCTTGTCCGGGTTTTCGCGGAAGAACATGTCAAATACCATGATCTTGTCCTTGAATCCATGCATGAAGAGGCAGTTGGCCATGGAGAATTCATAGAAATCCGTGACCATCGCCGGATTGTCATAATCCTCATCCGGAATATACGGCACTGCGTGAATCTCTGTCATACTCTTTCTCCCATCCATTCCTTGATCAATACTTGCGCCGGCGCGTATACTTGCGGCCGATCTTTTCATTCAGATATCTGCGGACCTCTTCTTCATTCTTCTTGTCAAAGCTGATACTCATATTGAAATCGGAAGCACGTCCCTTGCGATCCGTATCACGGACCGTGAACCAGGCTTTGAAATCTTTCCTGCCCTCTTCATAGTCATAGCTGCGCACCTGATCCCAGGGAACAAGGCGGCCCGTACTGCAGACCCCCTCTTCCCCAACACCATCACGCAGGAAGAGATAGCAGAAGATGCTCAGCAGCATGAAGGCAAGACGCAGATAGTCGAGCCAGGTGCTGTAGGCAAAAATTGTCGTCAGAATCAGGATGCCGCAGATCAGAAACAGAATCCGCGTCCCCGTCCACATGCGGTCCTTATATTTGACCTTGTTGCGTGTCCTGAGCAGATTCATGAGCATCCATATGCCCAATGCTCCGAACATCGCAGTCAGCGTTATATTGGTTGCCATTGTCATATCAATATCCCAGACCTTCCTTTACTAACAGCACCGTAATTCTTCCCAGCGGCCGCGGGCGGCGCGTAAACACCTCTTCATTGCAGATGGTGTCAGCACTGTCGCAATGCATGCACCAGCCCGTCTTCGTGCATGGCGTCGTCTTGTGCAGACGCTGCGTATTGGCCGGGGCCGCAAGCATCTCAACGCGCTCCTTGGCCGAGGCATCATCACGCACGATCTTGTTCCAGCCCGCGATGACAAATACCTTCCTGGGACCATAGATGAGTGCCGCAAGGCGGTTGCCATTGCCGTCCACATTATAAAGCGAACCATCCAGCGTAATCGCGTTGGAGCTCATCAGATAGTAATCCGCCGAAAGGCTCTCATGGAAGATACGATCACGATCATCTGTATGATAGCGGTCCAGAAAATGATAATCCGGATTACCTGTCAGCCAGGCAATGACGCCCGTTTCCTCCAGCGTCACGGAACCGCCGACACCGATGCTTGATCCCACCGGGATAGTCTCCTTCAGCCACGAAAGAACCGAAGACTTATCTTCAAACACTTCCGCCCCGAAACCGCGGCGCTTCAAAGACTTCACGCAATGATCCAGCTGCAGTTGCTTCATGGCCGCATAGCCTTCGTTGATCATAGTTATCACTCTCCCTGAATCGGAACGATTGTCCCGTCATTTTTCCAGATCGACTTCGGCGGAATGACGCCGCGCACACAGCTGACCGGATAAACGCGGGAATGAGGGCCGATCACCGTACCCGGATTCAGCACAGAATTGCAGCCAACCTCCACATAATCGCCGAGCATCGCGCCGAACTTGTGACGGCCGGTCTCGATGTTTTCGCCGCCATTATGGACAACGATGTTTTTGCGGTCACTCTTGACATTGCTGGTGATGGAGCCGGCGCCCATATGACTGTGGAAGCCGAGGATCGAATCACCGACATAGTTGTAATGCGGCACTTCTACGTGGTCGAAGATGATCACGTTCTTCAGTTCGCACGAATTGCCGACGACACAATCCGCACCGACCAGGGCCGAGCCGCGCACAAAAGCGCAGTGGCGCACCTCGGTATGCGGCCCGATGATGCATGGCGCACCAAGATAGGCACTCGGAAACACATGGGCCGTCTTATGGACCCAGACATGTTCCGAAACTTCGTCATATTCATCTTCCGGAAGATGTTCCCCCAGAGAGAGAATCAGATCCTTGATGCCGTCCAGTGCTTCCCATGGATACGTAAACTGCATCAGATAATCCTTCGCGGCCGTATGATTGAGATCATAAAGATCCTGAATTGTTAACATAATCGCCTCCGTAATCTCTCAACATTATACAAGTCTCGATCATCAGGATACAGAAAAAGCGGGCCGCTTAACAGGCTGCCCGCTTCCTGCGTCCACAATCTACTTCTGTTTCCTGTCCGCCGCATCCGGATCTTCGTAATTATTGGACATCCGGTCCAGATGCTTTCCGGCGGAGCGGAAGTAGATGAACGCTGCGACGCAGATGACGATGATGGCAATGACAGCGATCGGATTCATGGCTCTGCTCCTTTGTTAACTTTAATTTATCATATAAATATGGGAAAAAAAGATCGGAAGCCCGGGCAGGAAATTTCCCTGCCACAGCACTTCCGGTTAAAGATTATTTGCGCATTGTCACATGATAGCCGCTGTCATCCGCATCAACAACAATCGTCTTGCCATTGATGTCCGGATCTTCGAGGATCCTCTTGGCGACTTCTGTCTCAATCTCACGCTGAATATGACGCTTCATCGGACGGGCACCAAAATCGACATCCGTACCAAGTTCGATGATCCGGTTCATCGCCGCATCGGTCACTTCCAGCTTGATGTCGCGGTCGCTCAGACGGCTGCGCAGCTGGTTGAGGAACTTATCCGCAATCTGACGCATTACGTTCTTGTTCAGCGCATTGAAGACAATGATCTCATCAATACGGTTGACAAACTCAGGCTTGAAGAACTTCTGAACCGCTTCCTTATAGTGCTGCTCACGCTCTTCCTTGTCCGGATCAAACGCGTATTGCGAACCAAGGTTGCTGGTCATGATGATGATCGTATTCTTGAAGTCAACGGTCACACCCTTGGAATCCGTCACCCGGCCATCATCGAGAATCTGCAGCAGAATGTTGAACACATCCGGATGCGCCTTCTCGACCTCATCGAGTAGAACGATCGAATACGGATTGCGGCGTACCGCTTCCGTCAGCTGACCACCCTCATCGTAGCCAACGTATCCAGGAGGAGCACCGATCAGACGCGACACACTGAACTTCTCCATGTATTCGCTCATATCGATACGAATGATGTTCTTCTCATCGTCAAACAGCTGCTCCGCAAGCGCCTTGGCAACTTCCGTCTTGCCTACACCCGTAGGACCAAGGAACAGGAACGAACCGATCGGACGGTTGGTATCCTGAATGTTGGCCTTCGAACGCATGATGGCATCGCATACAAGCTGAATCGCATCATCCTGGCCCATCACACGCTTCTTCAGATATTCCGGCAGATGCAGGATCTTCTCCCGCTCCGTAGACATCAGACGGGTCACCTCAATGTGCGTCCAGCGCGACACGACCTTCGCAATGGCCTCCGCATCTACCGTCTGCTTGAGCATCGCATTGTCACCGGACTTGTTGCCCTCGGCAATCTTCTTCTCCAGCTGCGGAATCGTCTTGTACTTCAGCTCGCCTGCCTTCTCATAATCCGCTCTGTTTTCTGCCTCATTGAGATCACGGCGCGCCTTGTCCAACTCCGACTGCGCCTGGGCAATCGAATTGAGACCGGCCTTTTCCTTGTTCCACTGGCTCATGCCCGCTTCATACTTCTCATTAACATCGGCCAGTTCCTTTTCAATCTCCGCTTTCCGCTGCAGAGCCTTGGCATCGGTCTCTTCCTTCAGCGAAGCCTGCTCCATCTTGAGCGTCTTCACCTTGCGGTCAAGGTCATACAGTTCCTGCGGCAGGGAATCGAGCGCCACACGGGTCGCAGCACATGCCTCATCGACCAGGTCGATCGCCTTATCCGGCAGATAGCGGTCCGTAATGTAGCGGTCCGACAGACGGGCTGCCTGCACCAGAGCCTCATCCTTGATCGTCACATGATGATGGTTCTCAAAACGCTCCTTCAGCCCGCGCAGAATGGCAATCGTATCGTCCACGGTCGGCTCAGATACCTGAATCCGCTGGAACCGGCGCTCCAGAGCACGATCCTTTTCAATGTACTTGCGATACTCATCATAGGTCGTTGCACCGATGCACTTGAGTTCGCCTCTTGCAAGCATCGGCTTCAGAAGGTTGGCCGCATCCATACTGCCTTCTGTCTTGCCCGCGCCGACCAGGTTATGGATTTCATCGATGAAGAGGATGATGTTGCCATCGGCCTTCTTCACCTGATTCAATACACCCTTCAGACGTTCCTCAAATTCGCCGCGGTATTTTGCACCGGCGATCAGAGAGCCGATATCAAGCTCGATCAGCCGCTTGTTCTTGAGTCCCAGCGGCACATCGCCATTGTAGATACGCCATGCAAGGCCTTCGACGATGGCCGTCTTACCAACGCCCGGCTCACCGATCAGAATCGGGTTGTTCTTGGTCTTGCGGGAAAGGATCTCGATCACACGGCGGATCTCTTCATCACGTCCGATGACCGGATCAATCTTTCCGTCCTTGACATCCTTGACAAGATCACGCCCGTATTTGCTCAAAGCATCTTCCTGTGCCTCGTTGCCCTGATCATCCATCTTCATGCCGGCCCGGCGCTCTTCCTCCGCCTTCATGACGTCCTTGGTCGTGAAGTTGAATTTCTGCTCCAGATCTTCTGCAACCGGAGCCTTGCTCAGAAGAATGCCGATCAGAAGAGCAGCCGACGACATATAGGTGTCGCCTTCCTTCTTCATGTAATCAAGCGCCTGCTGATAGCCGCGGTTCAATTGCGAAGAAAGTACCGGCTGACCGCCGTCTGTAGTTGTTGAAAGGCGTTCGATGGCCTCATTGGCCATCCTGAGCATCGCATCCTTATCGGCACCGACCCGCTCCCAGATGCCATTGAGACCTTCGTCCTCCAGCATCGCAGAGAGCACATGTTCCGGCGTCAGTTCCGGATTGTGATGTTCCTGTGCCTTGCGCAGTGCAGACATGATGATCTGCTGCAGCGCTTCTGTCATTTTTTCAATATCCATACTGAAAACCTCCTTTCATGAAGGAATTCCTGTTTGTGTTTCACAGTTCTTCGTTACTGCCGTAAATCAGCGGCCGGAGAACTTCTGCTTGAATGCTTCCCACGGAGACTTCTTCTGATTGTCCTGCAGTTCCTTGAGCTGCTGGTACAATTCCTTCTCACGCGGCGAAAGCTTCTTGTCGATCTGCACCTGAATCGTGCAGAACTGATCGCCCGGACGGCCATCATGCAGATCCGGAACGCCCTGTCCCTTCAGACGGAGCTGCGTCCCATCCTGCGTACCCGCCGGAATCTTCATCGTCACATCACCATGGATCGTCGGCACATCAATGTTCGTACCAAGCGTCGCATCCACGGCGGACACCGGAACATTCAGATAGATGTTCTTGTCCTGACGAACGAATCTCGAATCTTCTTCCACATGGATCACGATGTAAAGATCACCGTTTTCACCGCCATTGGTACCATGGGAACCCTTGCCGGCAACCCTGAGCATCTGGCCGTCATCAATCCCTGCCGGAATCCTGACTTCCACCTGCTCATGCTCACGCGTATATCCGCGTCCGCCGCACTTCGGGCAGGCTCTGCGAATACGCTTGCCACTACCGCGGCAATCCGGGCATACCGACTGACTCTGCATAATGCCGAGCATCGTCCGCTGCTGCGTCACCACATAGCCGGAGCCATGGCAGGTGGGGCATGTTTCAATATCCGAAGGGCTGGCCGCACCTGTCCCGCCGCAGGCCGTGCATTTCTCATCGACATCCAGATCCAGGGTCTTGGTCGTGCCGAAACATGCGTCCATGAAACTGATCGTCATGCGCATCTGCACATCCTGACCCTTATGGGGACCGTTGTCTGCACTCCTGCGGGAACTGCGGGTACTGCCGCCGAAACCGCCGCCGAAGAAGTCAGAGAAAATATCATTCAGGTCATCAAAGCTGCCCGAAGTGAAGCCCTGCGAGAAGCCGCCGAAACCATTGCCGGCCTGGGCTCCATCCATGCCTGCAAAGCCGAACTGATCATAGGTCTTGCGCTTTTCAGGATCGCCGAGCACCTCATATGCCTCATTGATTTCCTTGAACTTTTCTTCGGCACCGGGTTCGTGGTTGACATCGGGATGATACTTCTTTGCCAGCGTCCGGTATGCCTTCTTGATCTCATCTTCACTGGCATTTTTATCTACACCGAGAACCTCGTAATAATCTCTCTTTTCGGCCATCTCAATACCCGCCTTTCATCCGTAGAACAAATCCCGGAAGTACCAGCCCCCGGGATCTGTCATTGTAATTACTTCTTCTCCTTGAAATCCGCATCCATCACATCATCGTTATTGCTGGATGAGGAATTGTCCGCAGAGCCGGAGGAAGATGCGGAACCACCGCCGTTAGCCTGCTGCTGCGAATACATCTGCTGCGCCATATCATTGGCTGCCTTTTCAAGTGCATCCATTCTGGACTTCAGCGTAGCCATATCGTTCTTGTTCAGAGCTTCCTGCAGCTCATCACGTAGCTTCTTGACTTCATCCTTCTGTGCCTGGGTGACGTTAGGATTATCAGTCTTCAGCTCCTCATCAACCTGGTTGATGAACGCCTCCGCCTTATTGCGGGTCTCGATGTCAGACTTGCGCTGATCATCTTCGGCCTTATGGGCTTCCGCATCCTTGACCATGCGGTCGATCTCTTCATCGCTCAGACCGGAAGAATTCTGGATCGTGATGTGCTGCTCCTTGCCTGTGCCCTTATCCTTTGCGGATACCTTGACGATGCCGTTGGCATCAATATCGAAGGTAACCTCAATCTGCGGAACACCGCGACGGGCCGGCGCAATGCCGTCGAGCTGGAAGTTGCCCAGCGTCTTGTTGTCGGCAGCCATCGGACGCTCACCCTGCAGAACATGAATGTCAACTGCCGGCTGGTTATCCTGTGCCGTCGAGAATACCTGGCTCTTGGAAGTAGGAATCGTCGTGTTACGCGGAATCAGAACCGTCATCACACCGCCCAGCGTCTCAATGCCAAGGCTCAGCGGCGTAACATCGAGCAGAAGCACGTTGTTTACGGAGCCGTTCAGAACACCGCCCTGAATAGCGGCACCAATGGCGACGCACTCATCCGGGTTGACCGACTTGTTCGGTTCCTTGCCAAGTTCCTTCTTGACAGCTTCCTGAACAGCCGGAATACGTGTCGAACCACCGACCAGAAGTACCTGATCCAGATCCGACGGGCTCAGCTTCGCATCCGAGAGCGCCTGACGCACCGGTCCCATCGTACGGTCAACGAGGAACTTCGTCATCTTATCGAACTCCGCACGCGTCAGCTTGTAATCCAGGTTCAGCGCACCGGAGCCATCCTTTGCCATCGCAATGAACGGCAGCGAAATCTCAACCTCAACCATGCCGGAGAGATCCTTCTTCGCCTTCTCGGCCGCATCCTTCAGACGCTGCAGAGTCATGTTATCAGCCTTCAGATCAATGCCGTGCTCAGCCTTGAACTTGTCAGCCATCCAGTCGATGATCACGTTATCGAAGTCATCGCCGCCCAGATGTGTATCACCTGCGGTCGAAAGAACTTCGAACGTACCATCGGCAATATCAAGAATCGAAACATCGAATGTACCGCCGCCAAGGTCGTACACCAGAACCTTCTGTTCCTTTGCCCCCTTGTCAATGCCGAATGCCAGTGCCGAAGCCGTCGGCTCATTGATGATACGCTTGACATCGAGACCGGCAATCTTGCCCGCATCCTTGGTAGCCTGACGCTGTGCATCATTGAAGTATGCCGGAACCGTAATGACCGCTTCCGTTACCTTTTCACCCAGATAGGCTTCTGCATAATCCTTCAGATAGGACAGGATCATTGCCGAAATTTCCTGCGGCGTATATTCCTTGCCTTCCAGCGTCACCTTCTCATTGGTGCCCATCTTACGCTTGATTGAATATACCGTGTTCTTGTTGGTGACCATCTGACGCTTTGCCGCATCACCGACAATGCGCTCACCGTTCTTGAACGCTACGACCGACGGCGTTGTGCGGTTGCCTTCGGGGTTTGTTATTACCTTCGGAGTCGAACCTTCCATAACAGCTACGCAGCTGTTGGTCGTTCCCAAATCGATACCGATAATCTTGCTCATAATTTATCCTCCCGGTCACTCACTGACCTTGACCATCGCCGCCCGCAGCAGCCGGTCTTTCAATTTGTATCCATCCTGAAATACTTCCAGCACCTGGCCGGTCTTAACGCCGTCGACGTGCTCGCTCATCACTGCCTGCATCCAGTTGGGATCAAAATCCTTTCCTTTGCAGTCAATGGGCTCCACGCCCTCTTTCTTGAGGGCGCTGAGAAGTGAATTCAGCACCATTTCAAATGCCTTGCGATAATTCTCATCTTCCGTATCCTTCGGCTTCACCGCCAGCGCCCGCTGACAGTTGTCGATGACCGGAAGAACTTCCTTGGCAAACTCCTGAATGTGATACTTCATATGCTGATCAAATTCATTGTTCAGCCGCTTCCGCGTATTTTCTGTATCCGCATATGCCATCGCATAGGCATTCTTGAGTTTTGCCACCTGATCATTCAGATCCTTGACCTGCGTCTGCAGCGTCTTGATCTCTGCATCCCTGGGATCAGGCTTATGTTCCTCGGGCGCCTTTTCCTTCTTCTCTTCCTTCTTTTCTTCCCTGGATTCTTTTTTCTCTTCGACCTTTTCCTTCGGTTCCGAAGCCTTTTCTGCAGGCTCCGCGTTTTCCTTGATATGCTGGGCCGCTTCAGCCGCCGTCTTCTTTTCTTCTTCTGCCATTTACTTCTCACTGCCTCCGTTGTTGTACATCTTTTCAATCAGCCGTGATACATATTCGAGCATTGCAACAATGCGGTCATAGTTCATGCGGCTCGGCCCGACAACCATCAGCTGTCCGGTCTCTCCCTTGTTGATCCGGAAGGTGCTGCGGACAACCGCCACATCATCGACCCAGGTCAGCTGTGCACCGTTGGGGATCGTGACACTCGTAGAAGTGGAACCCGTTCCCAGCTGGCGCCAGGAGCTTGGATCATCCAGAACGCTCATCAGCTTCTTCAGCTTGTTGATGTCCTCGAACTCCGGCTGATAGAGCATCTTGTCCTTGCCCGAGAAATACACATTCTCACTGGCAAACTTGATAAATGCCTTAACGAACGCCATGAACAGAACATCATGTTTCTGAACGATCTGACTCAGTTCCGGCCTGATCTCTTCCATCTTTTCCGGCAGTTCGGTGACCGGAACATCTTTCAGCCGCTGGTTGAATATATCCATGCAGCTTTCGATGTCCTCCATCGGAATGTCTTCATCGAAGCGGAAGTTCTTGGTCTCCGTGTGACCCGTATTCGTAATGAACACCGCCACAGCATTACGCGCATCGATCGGAAAGATCTTTACGTGTTCCAGACGCTGCGTACTGGAATCCGGTCCGATGGCCCCGGTCGTCAGGTTTGTCATTTCAGACAGAATCTGGCAGCTGTGGCGCACCGCGTCTTCAACGTTCATGTTCGAAACATCGAAGGCATCATGGATTGCCATCTGCATCTTCTTGTCGACGTTGGAATCTTCAAGAAGATTTTCCACGTAGAACTTGTAGCCCTGTGTACTGGGAATACGGCCCGAAGAGGTATGCGTCTTTTCGAGATACCCCATCTCCTCCAGAACCTGCATATCATTGCGGATCGTTGCCGAAGAATACGGCAGCTTGTACTTCTGACGCAATGTGGAAGAGCCGACAGGTTCAGCGGTGCGGATATATTCATCTACAATTGCCTTAAAGATTTCAATGCGTCTTGGTGTCAGCATTTCTTCACCTCTCTTAGCATTCCGCCTTCCTGACTGCTAAAACTATAGCACTGTGGTTTAGCACTGTCAACAGCTAAGTGCTAAAAATAAAAAGCTCCGGAAAACCGCATTCCGAAGCCGTTTTTAGCCATTATATTCAATATTTCAGCGACGATTTCCCGTCAGCTTGGCAAGCACTCTTTCCCGGATCGGGCCCGGAACCATGCCCCGGATACTGCCGCCGTTGGCCGCAACCTCGCGCACTACCGAAGACGAAAGAAACGAATAGGTCGGCCGCGCAATGAAGAACAGAGTCTCGATCGAATCATTGAGCATCTGGTTGGCCGTCGCCTGCATCAGTTCATATTCATAGTCACTGACGGCACGGATGCCGCGGACGATCACCTGATCACCCAGTTTTTTCGCATAGTCAACCGTCAGGCCGCTGCCGATATGTACCCTTACATTATGAACATCCGGCAGAGCTGCCACGCTCTGTTCGATCAGTTCCTTGCGCTCTTCTTCGGAAAAGATGCATTTCTTGGCCGGGTTGGCCATGATCAGAACATCCAGCGAATCAAACACCTTGCTTGCCCGCTCGATGATATCCAGATGTCCGTTGGTAATCGGGTCAAATGTCCCCGGATAGCACGCCTTCATTTCATTTCCTCCTGACGGTAATAAAGAACCTGGGTAATGCCGTAGAGTGCCTTCTTATATAAGATAAGGGAATCGCAGCGTTCTTCATAGATATCTTCCTTCGCCGCCTCAATGACAACAATCCCGTTTTCATCCAGCAGTTTCTTCTCCACAAGAAGATGAAGAATTTCCGTGTTTTCCTGCTGCTGATAGGGAGGATCCATATAGACAAGAGCGAAGGATACCCCCTGCTGTGCCAGCACATCCAGCGCATGGCGCGCTGGCATGGGAAGAACCGTACACTGCTGCTGCCCGTTCAGCCGTTCAATGTTGGAACGCACGCAGGCAACGGCCATCCGGTTCTTATCAACGAACCAGCCGTGATCCATTCCCCGTGACAAAGCCTCAAGGCCAACCGCACCGCTTCCTGCATAAAGATCCAGCACATTGCCGCCATCAAAGAATCCGCCCAGCGAAGAAAAGACTGCTTCCCTGACTTTATCCAGCGTCGGCCGCGTACTTCTTCCTTCCGGTGCGTCAATCTTCCGGGATCCCCATTTTCCGCTGACGATTCTCACTGGATCAGCCCCTTGCGGTACTGAGAAATGACCGCCTGTGCCAGTCCGATGGAAACCATGAAGGCAAGCGTCGAACTTCCCCCCGAGGAAATCATCAGCAGCGGAACGCCGGTCAGAGGAATCATGGCCGTGACGCCGCCGATATTGAACAGGCAGTGAATCAGCAGATACATTGCCGTCCCGATCAGAATGATCCTTCCTTTTTCACTTTTCATATGCAGCGCATAGTGAAACAGGCGGCAGAGAATGATCAGATAGGGAATGAAAATCAAAAGGAAACCGATCATGCCCATCTCTTCAACGACGATGGCCAGAATGAAATCCGTGTTCGCCGCCGGAAAACTTGTATATTTCCGCACGCTGTTGCCGAAACCGAGACCTCTCCAGCCGCCCGAAGCAAAGCTGATCAGGCCATTGATCAGCTGATAGCCCGTATCATACTGATCCGCAAACGGGTTGAACGCAGAAATAAAGCGGTTTTTCTGATAATCGGCAATCGGCAGCATCTCGACGAGCTGAATGCCTGCCGGTGTCAGAAGGTAGATGATTCCGGCAATGCCGACCAGTGTCAACACCCCAAGCACCCGCTGAAATTTCCGCATGGCCGGATTCTGCGGAATCAGAAAGCAGACAATGGCAATGCTCAGAACAACCGCCATCGATCCAAAGTCCGACTGCAGGATGAAGATGATGAAGGCAAACAGCATAACAAACAGAAACGGCCGCCCCCAGAGATCTCTACCCTTTTCATAATGCCGGCTTACATCGCCGCAGTATGCCGCAATGACCAGCGGAACAAGCGTCTTGGTAAATTCCGAAGGCTGAATGGAAATATCAAGAGATGATACCGGGACACGGATCCACGCCTTGGCGCCGTTGACTTCCGGAAACGCGAGGCATGCAAGCAACGCAAACACCATGCCGACGGCAAGCTTTGGAAAATCCTGACTCTTCAGAAAATTCAGCGAAAACCGGTTAGCCAGATAGGTCATCGAAAAGTAGCCGGCGATCAGGAAGACTGCCTGCTTGGCAATGACAAAGGCAAGGTAGCCCGGCTGCCCGATGGCAAGTCCCATCGATGCGCTGGTAATCATGAGAAGGCCATAGAAGGCCAGAATGATCAGGCTCCAGTGAATGTAGGGATCCGCATAATGCGGCATCCGGTAGAAGAGACGATGCCGGCGGGAAGCCTTGATGGTAGAAGCACGTGCTGCTGTCATAGCCCCGATTTTAGCATTGTCCCATTGTCTGCGGCAATTGTTTTGACATTAACTGCTGTTATGCATAAAATACACTGCGAGGCAGACAACGATGACAATTAATAATGATACGATCATTAAAGATAACGACCCGAGAATCCGTGAGCAGTCCCTTCCCGTTCCTCTTCCATTGAGTGATGAGGATGCCAGCCTGCTCAGAGAAATGTTTGACTATGTCCGCAAAAGTACGGACGAAGAGACAGCCAAGCGCGAAAATCTGCAGCCGGCTGTAGGCATCAGTGCCATCCAGCTGGGCATTCCCAAGCAGCTGACCGCCGTCATTGTTCATGATGAGGACAAAAACGGTAACGAAGTCACCTACCAGTACATGCTTGCCAATCCGCGGATCGTTTCCAGCAGCATGCAGAAAGCCTATCTCGAATCCGGTGAAGGCTGCCTGTCTGTTCCTGAGGAACATCCGGGCTATGTCGTACGCAGCGCCCGTGTCACCGTCAAGGGTTTCGACCTTTTGACCAACAAGGAAATCACCATCCGGGCCCGCGGCTACATCGCCATCGTCCTTCAGCATGAGCTCGATCACTTTAAAGGTGTGCTCTACTACGATCACATCGACAAGAACAATCCTACCCCGCACGTAGACGGGGCCTTAGTCCTTTAATTCATCTGTAAACAGCTGTTTTAATTTATTGAAAATATAATGCAGGCAGTTGAATCAGTTCCGTAAGCGCGTGCTATAATTCGCTTGACAGAATCATTTTCTTATTTTCGCCTGTTTTTCAAAGAATAGAGGTATCCCTAATGGAGAAAAAAGCAACATCCGCAGGCACCAGAAGGCGTCCGGCCCGTCCTGTGGTTCAGATCCCGGATACAAATTTCACCGAAGCAAATGTAAATCATGATACAGATACGCTGGTCTATGCGATCGGCGGCCTTGGCGAAGTCGGCAAGAACATGTACTGCATCGAGCATAATGATGAAATTGTCATTATCGACTGCGGTGTCCTGTTTCCGGAAGATGATCTTCTCGGCATCGACTACGTCATTCCGGATTATTCCTATCTGGTAAAAAATCAGTCCAAGATCAAGGCTCTGATCATCACCCATGGTCATGAAGACCATATCGGCGCCATTCCCTTCTTCCTGCAGCAGGTACATCTGAAGGAAATCTATGCTCCGCGCTTTGCAAAATATCTGATTGAGAAGAAGCTGGAAGAGCACCGTCTCACCAAATCATGCAAGATCATTGAAATCAACGGTGATTCGCGCATTGATACGAAGTATTTCCATATCGGCTTCTTCAATACCGTCCACTCGATTCCGGATTCGCTCGGCGTCCTGATCAACACGCCGAACGGCCGCATCGTTGAGACCGGCGACTTCAAGTTCGATCTGACCCCGATCGGTCAGCAGTCGGATTATCAGAAGATGGCCTATATCGGACAGGTCGGCGTGACGCTGCTCATGAGCGATTCCACCAACTCATCCGTCCCGGGCTTCTCGATTTCCGAGCGCCGCGTTGCCCAGGCGATCATGGAACAGGTACGCCGCACGCCGGGCAGACTTCTCGTCTCGACCTTCGCATCCAACGTCAACCGTCTCAACCAGATTCTGATGGCAGCGGTCGCCTGCAACCGCAAGGTTGCGGTCTTCGGTCGTTCGATGGAAAACGTTCTCGAGATCGGCCGCAAGGTCGGCTTCATCAAGATCAAGGATTCGGATTTCATCTCCGGAAACGATCTGAATACGCTGCCGCCCAATCGCATCTGCATCGTCTGCACCGGTTCCCAGGGTGAGCCGATGGCAGCCCTCAGCCGGATTGCCAACGGTACGCACAAGTATCTGCACATTATTCCGGGCGATACGGTACTGTTCTCTTCCAACCCGATTCCGGGCAATGGTGTCTCCGTATCCGCTGTCATCAACCAGCTGACCAAGGTCGGTGCCAACGTCGTAACCAATTCGCCGCTGACCAGCTACCATACGACGGGACATGCGCCGCAGGAAGAGCAGAAGCTGATGCTCAATCTGATCAAGCCGGCTTACTTCATGCCGAACCATGGCGAATACAAGATGCTCGTCCAGCATGCCAAGACAGCCCAGGAAACCGGCATTCCGGCAGATCACTGCCTCATCTGTGCCAACGGTGATGTCGTCGTACTGCGCAACGGTACCGCCTTCAAGGCCAATGAGCGGATTCAGACCGATGCCATCTATGTCGAAGGTAACGACGCCTCCGGCCTCTCCACTTCTGTCATCAAGGACCGTCAGATCCTTGCGGACAGCGGTCTGGTTGCCGTCATCGTGACCATCGACTCCCGTTACAACAAGATCCTGTGCCGGCCATCGATCGTGAGCCGCGGCTTCGTCTACATCAAGGACAGTCAGACCCTGCTCAAGGAAGCAGAAATGATCGTCTACGATGCTCTGAAGAAAAAGATGCAGCAGCGCACGACATTCGGTGAACTGAAGAACTGCATCCGCAGCGCTCTCGAACCGTATCTCTTCGAGAAGACCAACCGCAACCCGATCGTTATTCCGGTCATTCTGAACCAGAAGGCAGCGATTGCCGAGATTCAGGCCAAGAGTGCCCACCGCACCCGTGCCGCGCACCAGGAGAAGCAACGCGCCGAATAACATCATTACTAAAACAGCGCCATGAGCCTACTGCCCATGACGCTGTTTTTTCGTTTCCTTTTTGATGTTGTGCTTCTTCATCTTCTCCTGGAAGATGTCCGTGATGATCCTGCGCAGCTCTTCACGTTCTTTTTCCGGAAGCTCACCCGGTTTCTTTGCGACGGCATTTGACACTCCCACAGCTAAAGCACGTGGGATTCTTGAGAAGTCTGATTGCTTACGCAATCCTTATTCTCAAAGGGCTTGCCAACAGCCCTCTACACAGTCCCTCAGCGCTGAGGTTCTGTTTACCTTTCCTTGCGATGTTGCACGCTCCGTTGATGTCTGCGTTAACGAGCGTGTTTTCTTTGGTACTGTACAATCCCCGGTTGATGCGTTTGCCTGAGAATGTACCGGCATACGGATGTTTTGTGTCGTACACCGGAATCGCGTCACCGTCTAAGAACGATGCCTTTGACGTGTACGATTCTTCCGTTTCGATGTACGCAATGCCATATCGTTCGCACAGCGTTTTCAGATACGTGCGAAGCTGGTCAAACGGGATCTGAA